>JAGHTV010000020.1 GCA_018065165.1 Candidatus Sodaliphilus fimicaballi
GAGGCAATCGCTCTCATCAAGAAGCTCTTCAGCTACATTCCTCAGAACAATCTCGAGAATACTCCTCTTGCTGAGTGCAACGATCCTATCGACCGAAAGGAAGACTTACTCAACGAGATTATTCCCGAGAACCCCAACATGCCTTACGACATGTATCAGGTTATCGCTGGTATCGTCGACAATGGCGAGTTCCTCGAGGTACAACCCAACTACGCTAAGAACCTTATCATCGGTTTCGCTCGCTTCAATGGCCAGTCAGTTGGAATCGTAGCTAACCAGCCCAAGCAGCTCGCAGGTGTACTCGACAGCAACTCTTCACGCAAGGGTGCTCGCTTCGTTCGTTTCTGCGACGCTTTCAATATTCCTATCGATACTCTCGTTGACGTTCCCGGATTCCTTCCCGGTACAGCTCAAGAGTACAACGCTGTTATCCTACACGGTGCTAAGTTGCTCTACGCTTACGGCGAGGCTACAGTACCCAAGGTTACAGTTACCCTGCGCAAGAGCTACGGTGGTAGCCACATCGTAATGAGCTGTAAGCAACTGCGCGGCGACCTTAACTACGCATGGCCCTCGGCTGAGATCGCAGTTATGGGTGCTAGCGGTGCAGCATCAGTACTTTACGCTAAGGATGCTAAGGCTCTTAAGGAAGCTGGTAAGGTTGAGGAAGCTAAGGCGTTCATCAAGGAGAAAGAAGATGAGTACACTAACCTCTTCGCTAATCCCTACAACGCTGCTCGCTACGGTTACATCGACGATGTTATCGAGCCCCGCAACACTCGTTTCCGCGTAATCCGCGCTCTCGCTCAACTTGAGAACAAGAAACTCACTAACCCTGCTAAGAAGCACGGCAACATTCCTTTGTAAAACTAAATAAAACAGTTAGAATATGCTTTTAACAGTTAATTGGAGTGAAGCTTGGCTGATGACCGGCATGGGTGTAGGTGTAGTATTCAGCATCCTCATCATCCTCGTACTCGTACTGCAGGTTTTCAGCTATGTTGCACAAAAATCGACTAAAGATAGTGGCGTCAAGGCTGGTATCGCCGAGTTGCCCGCAGCTAAGAGTATTGCTGAAGCAAGCGAACTCGATAAGGCTGCTGTAGCAACAGCCCTCTACCTTTACGAGAAGAGCAAGGGTGACCAAGAAAGCGGTGTACTGACAATCAAGAAGACTCCGTCGGCTTGGCACGCAGTGCTCAACGAGAGATTGTGATAACAGAGTAACAAACATTTGTGTAATAATAAACAATGAAAGAATTCAAATTTAAAATAAGCGGTCAAGACTACAGCGCAAGCGTAGAAGAGAAAGGCGCAGGTTCACTCGTAGTTACCGTAAACGGTCAGGCTTATCAAGTAGAGGTGCCCCAAACTAAGGCTGCTGCTCCTACTATGGCTCGTGCTGCTGCAACTGGCGCACAAGCAGGCGGACCCAAGAACATCAATTCAGAACTTCCCGGTACAGTTACCAAGATTGTTGCCGCTAATGGTCAACATGTAAAGAAGGGTGATGTACTTCTCGTTATTGAGGCTATGAAGATGGCCAACGACATCGTTGCTGATGTTGAAGGTACAGTTCAACGCATCGCTGTAACTGAGGGTCAGAGCGTTAACCAAGGCGACCTCCTGGTTGAAATGGTAGCCGACGCCGTAGCTGCTCCTGCTGCAGCTCCTGCACCTGTTGTCGCTCCCAAGGCTGCTCCCGCACCCGCTCCTGCTGCTCCCGCAGCACCCAAGGCAGCTGCTGGCGCTAAGGCCGTTGAGGCTCCCCTGCCCGGTACAATCACTAAGGTGCTTGTTAAGGTGGGCGACGCAGTTAAGGCTGGTGACACCGTATGTATGATGGAAGCCATGAAGATGGAGAACAGCATCACTACTGAGTATGCTGGTACAGTTAAGGCTGTAAATGTTGACGCTGGCACACAAGTACAAAGCGGCCAAGTCCTGGTTGAACTTGATTAATCCATTAATTGAATCAAAATGCAAACAAGAAATATCAAACGACTGTTTTCATTTGCAATCCTCCTGATCGTGGCCCTGCCCATGCTGGCCGGCGACTTTGATTTGGCATCAAGCCTCAACAAATTCACCACCGAGATGGGTTTCACTGCCTTCTTCGTCGGTGAGGGTTGGAAGAACCTCGTGATGATAGCTCTGGGCTGCTTCCTGCTCTTCCTTGCTATTAAGAAAGAGTATGAGCCCCTGCTGCTTTTACCCATCGCATTCGGTATGATTTTGACTAATCTTCCTGGTGCAGATCTCTTCGACTCAGAAATGTGGAACAACGAGTTCCTTAACGCAAATAGCCCCAACTACCACTCTTACGGCTATATCATGGCTCACGGAGGTCTTCTCGACATCCTGTACATAGGTGTTAAGGCTGGTATCTATCCTAGCCTTATCTTCCTGGGTGTAGGTGCTATGACCGACTTTGGTCCCCTTATCGCTAACCCCAAGAGCCTCTTGCTGGGTGCTGCTGCACAGATTGGTATCTTTGCTACCTTCCTGGTAACACAGATTGACATACCCATCTTCGGCTTCACTCCCGCACAGGCAGCTTCTATCGGCATCATTGGTGGTGCTGACGGCCCCACAGCTATCTTCCTTACATCGAAGTTGGCTCCCGAGTTGCTCGGTCCCATCGCCGTTGCGGCTTATAGCTACATGGCTCTGGTTCCCGTTATCCAACCTCCCATCATGAAGTTCCTCACCACTGAGAGCGAGCGCAAGATTCGCATGAAACAGCTGCGCACCGTATCTAAGAAGGAGAAAATCATCTTCCCCATCGTGGTTGCTGTTATCGTATCTCTCATCGTTCCCTCGGCTGCAACCCTCATCGGTTGCCTCATGCTGGGTAACCTTATGAAGGAAAGTGGTGTAGTAGAACGCCTTAGCAAGGCAGCTCAGAACGAGCTTAACAACATCGTGGTAATTTGCCTCGGTCTCACCGTAGGTGCTACTGCTACTGCAAGCTCATTCATGAACTTCCAAACTCTGGGTATCCTGTGTGTAGGTATCGTTGCCTTTGGTATCGGTTCTGCTTCAGGTGTACTTATGGCTAAGTGCATGAACCTGTTCCTCAAGGAGAAGATCAATCCCCTCATTGGTTCAGCTGGTGTAAGTGCCGTTCCTATGGCTGCTCGTGTTAGCCAGACAGAAGGTGCCAAGGCTGATCCTCGCAACTTCCTGCTGATGCACGCTATGGGTCCCAATGTGGCTGGCGTAATTGGCTCGGCTGTTGCTGCAGGTATCCTCCTGAGCTTCCTCGGTTAATTAATTAAGGTAATACCTTATTATAATATAGGGCGAGGCAAATCACAGTCTCGCCCTATTTTCATTATAAGAAGATATTAGTGTCTGGTTAAAATTCCGGGGATTGTTCTATTGTCAGTTACGACACATTGGTATAACCAGTGCTTGATATAGAACAAGAAAAGAAAATAAAACTTTTTAGTTTATTATGGCTCACGCCAAGAACCGTGCTCAAGGGAGTGAGTAGCGGAAAGTGGGCAAAGCCCGTGCCGCGACAACGAACCTCCCTTAAAATGGTGGACTCTGTCCACAAAATAATAATACTCTGTCTGTTAGATAATTCCATTTTGCTTGCGGAGCAAGCCATTTTCCAAGCGAAGCAAAAGATCATTAATATAATATTTTCTTTTTTTAACAGACAACAATAATTACAAGACAAACATGGCTGAAAAAATCATTATCTATCAACTGCTCCCCCGCTTATACTCCAATACATGTTCAACCTGTGTGGCAGGAGGCGACGCCAAGACCAATGGCGTGGGCAAAATGAAAGACTTCAATGCTGCCCGCCTCAAGGAAATCAAGTCACTGGGTGCAGCTCATGTGTGGTACACTGGAGTCATTGAGCACGCAACTACTACCGACTTCTCGCAGCACGGCATCGTGCCCTGTAACGAGCATGTGGTGAAGGGTAAGGCCGGTTCTCCCTATGCTATAAGGGATTATTACGACATTGACCCCAACATCGCTACCGTTGTAGAGGATAGAGTCAAGGAGTGGAAACTGCTGGTAAGACGTACACACAGTGCAGGCCTTAAGGTGGTAATGGACTTTGTGCCCAATCATGTTGCACGCGAGTACAGTAGTGATGCTGCCCCTGCAGGCGTTGAAGACCTGGGAGCAAATGATAATGAAGGCATGTTTTTCTCTCCCACTAACAACTTCTTCTATATCACCTGGGAAAAGTTTAATCCATCGGTCGATATGGGCGAAGGCGACAAAGAGTACACAGAGTTTCCTGCCCGAGCAACAGGAAACGACTGCTATCATGCCACACCAAGCATTAATGACTGGTATGAGACAATAAAGCTCAACTATGGCGTTGACCCATGGAATGGCAGCAAGCACTTTGACCCCATTCCACCCACATGGCACAAGATGCTGCACATACTCATGTACTGGGCCAAGACGGGTGTTGACGCCTTTAGATGCGACATGGCACACATGGTGCCAGTGGAATTCTGGCACTGGGCTATCGCACAAGTAAAAAAGCAATACCCCAACATCATTTTCATAGCCGAAATATACGATACAGCACTGTATCGCCAATATATAAACTATGGTCTCTTTGACTACCTGTATAATAAAGTAACACTTTACGATACACTATTCAATGTATTGAAATACAAGACATCGGCACGGCAAATCACCCAATGCTGGCAGCAGCTTGACGACATTAGCGACCACATGCTCAACTTCCTTGAGAACCACGACGAGTTGCGACTGGCATCACCACAATTTTGCGGCAACGCTATCATGGGCCGACCCGCTCTTGTAGTGAGCGCAACACTATCGCGCTGCCCCATGCTAGTGTATGCTGGCCAGGAACTGGGCGAGCGTGGAACCGACGCCGAGGGCTTCAGCGGACAAGACGGACGCACAACTATATTTGACTTCTGGAGCATACCATCACTGCGCAAGTGGTTTACCGGCAAGTCATCGTCGACAGCGACAGAGTTGCGCGAGTACTACAGCAAAGTGCTCACGATGTGCAATGCCGAGGGTGCGATAAGTAACGGTTCGATGTTTGACCTAATGTATGTAAACCAGCACCTGCATCGCCAGTATGCCTACCTGCGCCACGACGATGAAACACTGCTGCTGATTGTTGCCAACTTTGAGGACAGCGAGGCCAATATAGACATCAACATTCCTTACCACGCATTTGAGTGCCTAAATGTACAGCAAGGTGACTACGAGGGTGTTGAGTTGCTTGCCGGAAACAGTAGCACAATGCACCTGGTGTGCAACATGCCGCTGAGAGTTGACATTCCCGCACACGATGCTGTGGTGTGGAAATTCAAGCTCAAAAAATAAGCTGACGTTTTAGTCAAAATAATCACTGTAAAGTTAGGCGCATACAGTAAAAAATTCTTACCTTTGCACTACGTTTTAACTCTATAAACAAAACTATGAGTACCTTCAAAGTTTTCTCAGGAACAAATTCTCGTTATGTAGCCGAGGAAATTGCTCACGACCTGGGCATTGAACTTGGTAAAATGAATGTTGCGCACTTTGCCGACGGTGAGTTTGAAGTATGCTTCGAAGAATCGGTTCGCGGTGCACACGTTTATCTAGTACAATCAACATTCCCCAACCAGGACAACCTCATGGAGCTGTTGCTTATGATTGATGCAGCAAAGCGTGCATCGGCAAAGTCAATCGCTGCAGTTATCCCCTACTTTGGCTGGGCTCGCCAAGACCGCAAGGACAAGCCTCGCGTGTCAATCGCTTCAAAGCTTGTTGCCAACTTGCTTGAGGCTGCTGGTGTAGATTGTGTAATCACAATGGATCTGCATGCCGACCAGATTCAAGGTTTCTTCAATGTGCCGGTTAACCACCTGTATGCTTCTACAGTGTTTGTACCCTACATTGAGTCACTGCATCTTGAAGACATGGTTATCGCAAGTCCCGACGTGGGTGGTGCTAAGCGTGCTAACTCATACGCTAAGTACTTCAACACTCCCCTCGTGCTGTGCCACAAGCAACGCGCTAAGGCAAATGTTGTTGACAAGATGACCATCATTGGTGATGTTAAGGACAAGAATGTCATCCTCGTTGACGACATGATTGACACCGCAGGTACAATATGCAAGGCAGCTAACCTGATGATGGAGAATGGTGCCAAGAGTGTACGTGCCCTCGCATCACACGCAATTATGAGCGACCCCGCAAGTGAGCGCATCATGGAGAGTGGTCTTGAAGAGGTAATCTTCTCTAACTCAATTCCATTTGACGGTGCTAAGTGTCCCAAGGCTCATGTGCTGAGCATTGCTTCACTGTTTGCCGACACTATCCAGCGTGTACACGACAACCGCTCAATCAGCTCTCAATACTTGTTCAAGTAATATCACAACACTGCATAACTGGGGTTGTAACCTATCAAAAATGGTTACGACCCCTTTTTTATTCAGCAAATTTTACAATAAATCTTTGTTTATTTATAAACAAATTTGTAACTTTACAACCTAGAAAAGCATAATAGGCTACCATTAACGACAAATTTTATTAATTAATTTATAACCAACATTTTTTGTCTAACTTTTAATT
>JAGHTV010000422.1 GCA_018065165.1 Candidatus Sodaliphilus fimicaballi
GTTATAGCCAGTGAATACGACCAAAATGGGGAAATCAATCTCGGGAGTTACCACAATGGTAAGACCCCTGCCGTCATCGGGAGCCTCGAGTGCGAAGGGAAGCATACCGCTAGTGATACCAGCACTGGTAAATTCTTCGGGTACCATAGTGAAAGTACCCTCGGCCAGCAATTCGCCAGGCTCGGCAAATACCGATTCTGTTTCCTTGTACTGGGGCATCTCATCGAGCTTATAAACCTTCACCTTGAGGTCGCAGGGGTCAGTGCTTGAGAATGCAAGATTCTGGAAAGCAACACCAACGCGACGCAACAAGTAAGGATGTGATGGCTTCTCAAATGCCATACCCAATGCATCGATGCCCGAATAGTTGCGGCCAAACCACTTACCAGTTGTACCGCCCTCGGCATCCTTAGCACCTGACGAATAGGTACCGCCAGCGAGGTTAGTAGCATCACGGTTGGTGCTAGCAGCACGGAACTTGGGAGTACACCACATGCTCTGGTCGGCAGTATTGGTAAATGTTGTCTGGTAATCAACGCGGGCTATGTAGCGTGAACGGAATTCCTTATTGACGACCTTGCTTGTACCTGAACCTGTTACAGACCAACCCTTGATTGTGTAATCGTAAGTTCCTTCAGAGCCGGTTACAGTGAGACGAGGAACTGTATCGAGTGTCATTACACCATAGTAAACATCGAGTTCAGGGCCTGAAGCAGCATATTCCTCGTGCAACTTAGAATCACGATTGTACAGGAAGTAGGTCCAGTCATAAGAACTTACCTCACCCATATTGATGGTATTGGGTACATAAGTAACTGTCTGGAAAGGCCAACCCATCAAGTAAGGAGAGTACTGTGACGAATATTTGTAATTATTATTTTCCTGAGATGCGCACAAGCCATAGAATGCGCCAGCGGGGCGTTTGTAGAAGGCTTTGGGGGTACCATCGCCAGCCTTGGTTGCTACTTTCTTAGGAGTTGAGCCGGGAACGGCCATAACATCAAATTGCTCTACGGCAAGAGGCATTAACATGCAGGCATCTTCGGGAGCTGCAGTCCTAACATCTGACTGGGCGCGGGTAACAACGCCTGCCATAACTGATGTTGCACACAATGCAACAGCGGTAAGTAGTAATGTTTTCTTCATAGCGTATATGTATTAAAT
>JAGHTV010000325.1 GCA_018065165.1 Candidatus Sodaliphilus fimicaballi
GTCCACTATTTTCCAGGCGCCAGCCATAAAAAATAAAAAATCATTTTCTTTTTTTCATAAAACCAAGCCCATGCAATGCCAAAGTATGGTATACAACTGTACTTTAGTGAGTTGGAGGAGATAAGCCAATTTTTACCGGTCAACAATAATTCTAAATAAAATAAATTGAGGCTTCAACCACTTCGGTTGAAGCCTCTGTTTTGTGATTATGTTATCGTTGATTACCAGATGATGGCGCGGTCTTCAGGGTTACGCCACATCTTGTTCTCGGGCTTAACGTCAAATGCCTTGAAGAACTCGTCGATGTTGCGCAGTGTCACATTCACGCGGTTGCGGCCTATTGAGTGAGGATCACTCTTGGTTTGCTGGAAGATGGCCTCGTCGGTCATGTTGTCGGCCCAGATGCGACCATAGCTCAGGAAGAAACGTTGTGCGGGTGTGAAACCGTCAATTTTCTTGCCCTCGGCAAACTGCTGGGTCTTAGTGAATGCGTCATATGAGATTGTGATACCACCCTGATCGGCGATGTTCTCGCCCAGAGTGAGGTGACCGTTGGCGTGCTGGTCCTTAACTACGATTACCTCGTCGAACTGAGCAGCGAGCTTCTCGGCAGCAGCCTTGAATTGTTCGGCGTCCTTCTCGCTCCACCAGTCGCGCATGTTACCCTCGTTGTCAAAGTTGCGACCCTGGTCGTCAAATCCGTGAGTCATCTCGTGGCCAATTACCACACCGATAGCACCATAGTTGGTGGCGTCGTCGGCGTTAGCGTCGAAGAATGGTGCTTGCAGGATTGCAGCGGGGAAGCAAATCTCGTTAGTAGTGGGGTTGTAGTAAGCGTTAACAGTTTGAGGTGTCATGCCCCACTCGTCCTTGTCGACGGGCTTGCCCCACTTGTCAAGGTTGCGGCGTGTCTCGTAGATTGACGCTGCCTTGATGTTGTCGTAGAGTGTAGCCTCGGGGTCAACAGTGAGACCGCTGTAGTCGCGCCACTTGTCGGGGTAACCAATCTTAACAGTGAATGCGTTGAGCTTAACCAGTGCGTTAACCTTAGTGCTGTCGCTCATCCATGTGAGGCTTGCGATGTGAGCTGCAAGCGACTTGCGCAGGTTGCTGATGAGCTTGAGCATCTTCTCCTTGCTGTCGCCGGCAAAGTACTTGTTTACATAGAGTTCGCCCACAGCCTCGCCCAGCAGTCCGTTGGGTACGCCCAGAGCACGTTTCCAGCGTGCCTTGCGCTCTTGCTGGCCACTCAAGGTACGGCCAAAGAAGTCAAATGCTGTCTCGCCAATCTCGTCACTCAGGTAGCCGGTTGCACTCTTAATAACAAGAC
Organism: Candidatus Sodaliphilus fimicaballi; assembly: GCA_018065165.1. Lineage (GTDB taxonomy): Bacteria > Bacteroidota > Bacteroidia > Bacteroidales > Muribaculaceae > Sodaliphilus > Sodaliphilus fimicaballi. The sequence goes on from JAGHTV010000325.1 coordinate 1,331, forward strand.
CGCTGATGTAGGCCTTGATTTGTTGCTCGGTGAGGTTAGTCATCAGGTCGTTGGCCACAGCCATCACCTTGGGTTGCTCCAGGATAACCCAGTCCATGTCCTTAACGCCCATGAGTGTGAAGTACTCGCGCCAGTTGATGGCGGGATAGTCGGCTTGCAGTTGTTCAACGGTGCGAACGTTGTAGAGCTTAGTGTAGTCGCGTGCTTCGGCGCGGCTCATCTTAGCCTCGGCAAACTTGTACTCGATGTCGTAGATTGTCTTCATTGCGCGCTGAGCGTCCTTCTTCTTGTAACCGCACAGCATGAAAATCTTCACCAGATAATCCTTGTAGGCAGCCTGAATCTTCTTGCTGTCGGCATCGGTGTTGAGGTAGTAGTCACGGTCGGGCAGACCACTTGTGCCACCACTCATCCACATAGCGTTGTAGTCACTGTTCTTGAGGTCGGTCTCCACGCCTATGCCAAAGAAAGGATTGGCAACAGCCAGGTGCTGCTTAGCGATAAATGCAGTGAGGTCGGCTTTCTTGAAAGTTGCTACCTCGGCGAGGTCGGCCTTGAGGGGAGCAGCACCCTCGCGGTTGAGTCGGTCGCTGTCCATAGCCATCTTGTACAGGTCGCTCACCTTTTGGCCTACGCTACCTTTAGCATGCTCGGTCTTGGCCAGGTCCAGGAAGAGGTCGCGCAGTTGTTGACGGTTCTTCTCGGCCAGGTCGTCAAATACACCATAGCTCGAATACTCGGGCTTGAGGGGGTTAGCCTTCATCCAGCCACCACCAGCAAACTCATAGAAATCATCACCAGGCGATACGCTGGTGTTAAGGTCGGCAAGATTGATACCTGCCACGGGTGCTTGAGCACTCGCTTGTGATGCTACTGCCATCATCGCAATGGCAGCAATTGTACTGATTTTCTTCATTATAAAAATTGTTTTTTGTTAATTTTCAATTCAATTTAGTCTATATCCCATTAGACTCAATTATGGTTCAAATACTACACCCACAATGGTAAAATGTAATTTCTTTAGGACCATATCGTTTTTTTGTGCCGCAAAATTAGTGATTATTCCTCACATATTAAAATATGCATGAAAAAACATTACTATCTATGTGGCAATAGCGTATGCTCTAGAAAACTGTAAAGTAGAACCTCCTAGTTAATAGGGATATTTTTGATTATTGTCCAATTAATGTCTATGGTGTTGATTTTATGAACAATTTTTTCGTGATATTGGAATTAAATAGTAATTTTGTGTTTGATAAATATTTAAACACACATAAATCTATGAAAACATATCCATTAACTCAAACCCAGC
>JAGHTV010000072.1 GCA_018065165.1 Candidatus Sodaliphilus fimicaballi
ACTCAGGGTCAGCCTTTCATGGTACAGGAAGTCGGTAACGAAATCACTAAACTAATGGAGGACGAATAACATGGAGGAGAACAATATGCAACAACAACCCGTGCAGCAGCAATTTGCACAGCGCGACTATAAGAACGACCAAACAGTGCGTTGGTGCCCCGGCTGTGGTAACCACGCCATCCTCAATGTGCTACATCGCGCCATGGCAGAGCTCGGCATTCCACCTCACATGACAGCTGTCATCTCAGGTATCGGTTGCAGCTCACGCTTGCCTTACTATATGAGTACTTATGCGTTCCACACCATTCATGGCCGTGGCGGTGCTGTGGCTAGCGGTTTCAAGACTGCTAACCCCGAGATGACCGTATGGCAAGTGAGTGGCGACGGCGACTGCCTGGCAATTGGCGGCAACCACTTCATTCACGAGGTGCGTCGCAACATGGACCTTAACCTACTCTTGCTCAACAACAAGATTTACGGTCTCACTAAGGGTCAGTACTCTCCCACGAGTGCTCGTGGTTTCGTGTCTAAGTCATCGCCCTATGGCACTGTAGAGGATCCCTTTGTACCTGCCGAACTCGTATTTGGCGCTCGCGGTACATTCTTTGCTCGCAGCATCGACATGGAGCTCAAGATAAGCCAGGAAATCATGGTGGCAGCCGTTAAGCACAAGGGTTGCTCTGTTTGTGAGATTCTGCAAAACTGTATGATCTTCAACGATGGTATCCACAAGGGCATCGCCGACCGTGAGGTACGTGCCGACCGCACCATCCACCTCGTACACGGCGAGAAGATGATCTTCGGCAAGGAGATGAACAAGGGTATCGTTCAAGACGGTTTCGGCCTCAAGGTTGTAACACTGGGCGAGAATGGCTACACCATCGACGATGTGCTCGTTCACGACGCACACTGCCAGAACAACTTCCTGCACCAGCAACTCGCTATGATGGACGGCACCGACCTTCCCGTGGCATTGGGTATCATCCGCGATGTAGAGGCTCCCAGCTACGAGACTTGCGTTGCCGAGCAAGTTGAGGAGGCCAAGGCAAAGCATGGCTTCAAGTGCCTGCGTGATGTTATCCTCACTGGCGACACTTGGGAGGTGAAGTAACTAATCACTATCACATAACTAGAAACCCTCTTGAGGCATGCCTCAAGAGGGTTTCTTATTCTTGTAACGACTATTGCGTGGCGTCAGTAATATCTTGCTGTCACTTCTTGGTGACGGTGGTGCCGTATATGGTCTTGAAGTCGTTCTTCATTGATATTGTCACCCATTGCTTGGCGTCGCAAGAAGCCTTCATCTTCTCGGCCTTGCCAGGATTGCCATACTCACGCACTGTATCGTCGGCCAGCACACAGAATGCCATGCTGGGGTAGGGATTCTTGACACATGAGTACTCAAACATGCTGAAGTCGCCCGACGAGTTGCCAAATGCCAGCAGGGGTTTGATGCCTATCTCACGCACGATGGCGCTAACCTTGTTCATCTTCAGGTTCTTCACATACATCAATCCACGCACTACATCGTCCTCGGGCTTGAATGAGTAATCCCAACCTTCCTTCTCGCCCTGTGTGGTGGCGTAGGTGTAGATGTCAGAGCCTATGATGTGGTTGCGGCCAAATGCCAGTGCACCGTCAACATAGGTGCGAGTCACCTGACGCTCGCTGCCCGAGATTACATAGGTGGTGAAGCCATTGGCTGCAAGATAACCCACAACCTCGGCCATTGGCAGATAGATTGCTTCGCCCCACTGCAGGTTGTTCATGCCCTCGACTGGAGCCTTCATGAAGTTGAGCGTATACTCGCGATACTGCTCGGGTGTCATGCCAGCAAAAACCTCGTTTTGAGCGATAGCCTCGGTCCACATCATGTCGCCGGGTACCGAGCGTGCATATACGGCCTTCTTGATTACCTCGCCTGTTGCACGCTGCTCGGGCGTAGCGTTGAATGTAGGGTCGTCAAACACGCGATACAGGTACATCATCCACTCAAAATAAGATGGTGTAGTCTCGCACACGAGCGTTCCGTCAAGGTCAAATACTGCCACGCGGTCTTGCTGGGGCACGAAGCTGTCGCTGGTGGGATCGGTCACTTTCTCTACAAAGGCCTTGAGTGTTGCCAGAGGCACACTGCCCTCGGTCCAATACTTGAAATTACCCTGGGCTCCCACATCGGTGCCTATCTTTGCAATTTGTTCACGGGTCTCGGCTGTGGCCGATGATGCCAGCAGTGCTAGAGCGCTAACTAAAAACAGAAGTTTCTTCATCAGTATATTAAGATAAAAAACAAAAAGCCATAATGCCACATCCTAGCAGCATCAAGGCTCGATAATTTTATGTGACTTGACAAAATTACAAAAAGTTAGTCACATATGGGCCAATTTTGCCATTTATTTATCAATATAGCGGTATGGCCGCATTAAAAGAGTTGCCCATCGAGCACTGCCTTTACCCGCTCGGGGAAGGTCGCGTCATAGGCTTCAAAGTCATCGGGATGCTCGTCGGCCACAAAGTAGCCTCGTGGCGTGTGGTATGTTCCCTCTATGCCATCGAGGTAGCCTGGTGTGAGCTCCTGTGCCAGGAAGTAGGGCACCTCGGCATCCTTAGGCTCGCCGTGATAGTGCAGTCCCAGCGTGCTTGCCACGACAAATCCGGCATGCTTGTAAAAATCTATGTTGCCCTCCATGCACAGCATTCCTATGCCCATCTCGCGTGCCTTTGCGATGCTGTAGTTGAGCAGCTTCAGGCCATATCCCTTGCGTTTGTAGTCAGGGTGGATGCTTATGGGTCCAAAAGTCCATGCAGGAAACTCAGTGCCGTCGTCAAGGGTAAGCGATGCCTTTGAATACATCACATGGCCTATTATCTTGCCCTCCTCAATCATCACCAGGCTGAGTTCGGGAATAAAGTCGGCATTGTTGCGATATTGATTGAGTACATAGTGCTCGACGCAGCCCGGGCGATATACATTCCAAAAGGCTTCGCGAGTCAGGTTCTCTACCTCGCGATAGTCTTTTTCTTGTTCTAGTCTAATTTCCATTGTATGATATTGCGTAATATGGGTTTAATATATTAATAGTGTTTTTTTATGGTTTGTGAGGGAGTCTTTACTGGTTAAGTTGCTTCATGCTGCTGGGCATTATCACGCACAGAATCAGGTATAGGACAAAGCCGGGAAATGCTGCCGAGAACAGAGTGAACACTGCATAAAGGACGCGAACCAGAGTTGGGTCTACCTCAAAGTATTCAGCGATACCGCCACACACACCGCACAACTTGCGGTCGTTTGATTTAGTTAATTTCTTGTACATAGTCGTGTAAAATTAAATGTTAGTAGTTTAGTCTATTATTTCCTTGTTTTACCATTAGATGCACACTGCGTGCCAAAAGTTGCAAACATTTCTTGTTTTAACACTGATTAACATAAAATGTTCGTCTTCCCTTGTTCATTATTGAATAGAAATGACAAGGGAGAGGCGATTGCTTCGTCTCTCCCTTGCGTGGCATCGTGCCCTCACGGCACAATTCACCACAAACAATCTAATAACCTAATTATTTATAAGTAAAGTCAACACTCTTATATTTTCTTTTAGTAATGTCCGGTTAAAATTCTGTTTTGGTGTAGAACAGAAAAGAAAATGAACTTTTTAGGTTATATGGCTCACGCCAAGAACCATGCTCAAGGGAGTGAGTAGCGGTAAGTGGGCAAAGCCCGTGCCGCGACAACGAACCTCCCTTAAAATGGAGGATTCCATCCTCAAAATATTAATACTCTATCTGTGAGGTAATTTTATTTTGCTTGCGGAGCAAGCCATTTTTTAAGCGAAGCATAAAATCACTAGAAAAATATTTTCTTTTTTATCGGACAAAAATAAATTTCTGAATCAAAGCTTCAGAATAATGTTGATGACCGCATTAACATCGGCAATGTCAACATCACCGTCGCCGTTGAGGTCGGCACTATCAGTCTTCTCATTGTTGAGGATAAGGTTGATAATTGCGTTCACATCGGCAATATCGACCACGCCGTCACCATTAACATCGCCCACGACGGTGTTCCAACCTGCGTAGGTGCCCAGTGCAGCAACAGCCTTCATCGCACGACCTGTAGAGTTGTCCCACAGTCCAGCGTTGTACCAATCGTCGGTCACGCGCTTGGTGTTCCAGTCCAGTCCTTTCTCGTTGGCCTCGGGCCACCACCATATAATGCCATTAACCTGCTTGAATTTCTTGCATGACTCAATCAGGGCGTTGGTAAACGCCAGCTGGCCGTCGTTGCTGATGGGGTAGGTTGCCTTGTAATCGTAGGTGATATTGTCGGGCTGATAGGCGTGATAGTAGCCAGTCTCAACAATCATCACTTCCTTGTCGGTGTAGCGTGAGAGTCGCACCAGTGCGTTCTCGAGCTGTGGCAAGAAGCCGTGATAGTAGGGGTAGTAACTCAGGCCTATTACATCATAGTCAACCTGAGCGTCGCCTATGCGGGTATATATCTGGTCCATGGCGTTGATGTTAGCCACACGCTCGGTGTGAATGACAATCTTTGCCTTGGGGCATATCTCGCGACAAGCCTTGCCTGCACTCTTGAGCAGAGTGGTGAAGCGGGGCCAGTTGGCATCGTTGTTATAGTAGCATTTCTTGAGCGATGATGCACCTTGAGCACCCCACAGCATGCCATACGATATCTCGTTGCCTGTCTGGATATAGTCGGGCGTTGCACCAGCGTCGACCATCGCTTGCAGGCAATCACGGGTGTAGTTGTACAGCGTGGTGTTGAGCTCAGCGTCATACTGGCCCACCCATGCAGCGGGAGTGTATTGCTTGGCGGGATCGGCCCACGAGTCGCTGTAGTGGAAGTCGAGCATGAGCTTGAAGCCGGCGGCCTTGATGCGGGCTCCCAGTGCCTTAACATAGTCAAGGTCTTGAATCACACCCTGACCCTTGTCGGTGCTTGAGGCATTTGACGGGTCAACAAACAGACGCACACGCAACAGTGTCCAGCCTTGACCTTTGAGGAACGAGAGCATGTTGGTGATGCGTTTGCCGTTGGCGTCATAGTAGATTGCACCATTTTGCTCATACTTGGCTAGCAATGATACATCGCCACCTGCCTCTTGAGCGTGAACGCCCAAGAGTGACACGATAGCTGCTATTATAACAAATAATCTTTTCATTACAGATTCAGGATAATATTGATGATGGCGTTCATGTCGGCCACGTCGACAGTACCGTCACCGTTGACATCGGCCACAGTTGTACTGCCTTGCAAGCCCAGAATCATGTCAATGACTTGGTTCACGTCGGCAATGTCGACTACGCCGTCGCCATTAACATCGCCCTTGAGTTGGGGATCTTCCTTGGTGTACTTCTCGGTTACATCAACAACCTGATACTTGTCGCCCGAGAGATTGCCCAGTTCCAGATAGATGTCACTCTTGATGCCCATAATATCAAGTGTTTGGGGAGTGCCCTTCTGGCTGAAGATGAAGTTGAATGTATAGTCCTTGGCAGTGATGTCAAATGAGCGATAGTAGAACTTGTCGCCCTTGACAGTTGTAGTCTGGGTCATTTGGTCGCCAGGCCATGACTTGCTGTTGGTGAGGGTCTTGTCGTCGTCCCAAGCCCAGCAGTAAACGCTTGTCCAGTTGTAGGGAGCTGTTGTGGGATCCTTAACATAAACGGTCACGGGATAGGGGTCGAAGGGCTCAACCACCTTGATGGTGTAGTTGCGGGTAATTTGGCCCACTACATTGCTGCCGTCCTTGAGACCAACTGTGAGAGTAGTGTTCTTGTTGATGTTCAGGATTTGACCATTAGTTGCATTGGTCCATGTAGCGCCGCCGTCGGTGCTGTAAACGAGTTGCTTGCCAGTTGCTGTAACGGCCTGCAGTGTCACGCTCACGTTGTTGTTATACTCGCCGCTGGGCTTATCGCACCATGCGGTCTCCATGTCGTTAGGTATCCACATCGAGTAGTGGTATCCCTTGGCCACGCAGGTGCATCCGTAGGCACGCTGGTCAATAACGGCCTGAGGTACGTTACCCACCATCACGATGAGCTTCTTGCCACTCTTGGTGGTAGCAGTCTGTGACACGAAGTAATCTTTTGTAGATGCCAGTGTAGTGGGGCGGCTCTGGTTGTGAACGCCCACGAGCTTGCGCACTGCAATCATCTGCTTGATGTCTTCCTTATAGGCCTGCCAGTGCTTGAGGAACACGCAGGGTGTGCCGGGCATAGCCAGCATGAATGCGTTGAGAGCCAGTGTATCGCCCTTGATGGGGTCTTGAACGCTACCATCGCTGCGGTGCTCAGTGTCGTGGTTCTCGATGAAAGTCACGGCGTAGCGGCTGTAAGCGCTCTGGCGAGCGATACTTGCATTGGCCAGTGCTGCCCAGTTCTTGTTGTTGACCACGTCGCGTGCTGTGTAGCGGAAGCGGAAGTCAAATGCTGCACTCTGGATTACGTTATCCACCTTAGTGCCGTTGATCCAGTTAACATCACTGTTCACGTTGCCCGCCCAGTACTCGCGCACGCTGTATTGGAACTGGGCAGAGCTGTTATAGAGGCCGGTGAACTTAGAGGCATAACCCTTAACCATGTCATAGCGTACGCCAGTGTAGCCCAGG
>JAGHTV010000179.1 GCA_018065165.1 Candidatus Sodaliphilus fimicaballi
CGCCAGCCTTGATGTCGAATGCCTTGAAGAAGGGCTCAAGGTTGCGGATAGCCACATTTACACGATTTACGCCCAGTGAGTGGGGATCAACCTTGGTGCGACGCAGAATCTCCTCCTTAGTGATGTTAGCAGCCCATACATTGGCATAGCTCAAGAAGAAGCGTTGGTCGCCAGTGAAACCGTCAATCTTGGCATCGCCCTTGCCTTGTTCGGTCTTCTTGAATGCACTGTATGATACACGCAGGCCACCGTGATCGGCAATGTTTTCGCCCATAGTGAACTTACCATTAGCATGTACATCGTCGGCAACGATTTCGGCACTGTATTGTGCACCCAACTTGTCGGCAAGCTCTTGGAATGCCTTAGCATCATCCTCGGTCCACCAGTCAACCATATCGCCGTTGTGGTCGAAGCTACGACCCTGGTCGTCAAAGCCATGAGTCATCTCGTGACCAATAACTACACCGATAGCACCATAGTTGCAGGCGTCGTCGCTGTTGGGGTCGAAGTAAGGAGCTTGAAGGATAGCAGCGGGGAAGCAAATCTCGTTGCTTGAGGGCTCGTAGTAAGCGTTAACAGTTTGGGGAGTCATCCCCAGCGGTCTTTGTCGACGGGCTTGTCAAGCTGGCCGTACTCATAACGAGCAGCACTCTGCTTGGCAGCCACCACATTAGTCCAATAGGGCTTAGCGGGATCGATGTCGATATCGCTGTAGTCACGCCACTTGTCGGGGTAACCAATCTTAACAGTGAAGCTGTTGAGCTTAACCAGAGCGTTAACCTTAGTTCTGGGACTCATCCAGGTGAGAGAAGCGATGTGTTCGCCCAGGGCAACCTTGAGGTTGTCAACGAGCTTTTGCATTTTCTTCTTGCTGTCGGCAGGGAAATACTTGGCAACATAGAGTTGGCCCACAGCCTCGCCAAGGAGAGTGTTAGGAACATTGAGAGCGCGTTTCCAGCGAGGTTGCATAACCTGCTTGCCCGACATTGCCTTGCTGTACATATCAAAGTTTGCCTGAACAAAGTCGTCGCTCAAGTAACCAGCAGCAGCGTCGATGAGACGGAACTGGAGATAATCCTTGATTGCGTCTTCCTTGAGAGTGCCAAGGAGTTCGTTAGCTTTAGCTAATGACTTGAGTTGGAACACACAAACCTTATCAACATTCTTCAGACCAAGAGCCGAGAAGTAAACATCCCAGTTGATATTGCTGTAGTCCTTCTTGAGGTCGGCAACTGACACGATATTGTAAAGTTTGCTATAATCGCGAGTCTCTTCGCGTGACATAGCAACTTGTGCCAGAGCGAGCTCAACTTCCATCACATTCTTAGCCATTTTCTTGGCATTGCCCTTCTTGTTGCCAACGAGAGTGAACACCTTGGTGATGTAATCAACATAAGCATTGCGAATCTTAGTTGTTGACTCATCGTTCTCGAGATAGTAGTCGCGGTCGCCCATACCGATGCCGCCTTGCGAGAAGTAAAGCATATTTACGGTTGAATGCTTGAGGTCGGCCATCACTTGAGAGTCAAAGAAAGGACCTGCAATGCCGTTGTGCATCCAAGCGATGATTGAAGTGAAATCGTCGCGCTTAGCAGCCTTGATGCGTGCGAGGTCGTCAGTCAGAGCCTGGAAGCCCTCGCTGTTGAGGCGTGCGCTGTCCATACCCAGAGCATAGAGATTGCCCACCTGCTGCTCAATAGAGCCCTTCTTATGACCTGTACCCAGGTTCATGATAATGTCCTTTACTTGCTCGCGGCTATTCTCGGCCAACTGGTCGAAAGTACCGAAGCGAGCATACTGCGGGTCGAGGGGATTAGCCTGCATCCAACCACCACAAGCATACTTGTAGAAATTCTCTCCGGGTGCAACCGATGTGTCAAGATTGGCAACATCAACACCCTTAAGTGTTTGTGCGTTCATTGTCATTGATAATACACAAGCCATGGCAATAAGAGCCATAATTCTTTTCTTCATAAATCTTGTTTATATGTTATTATTTAATTAATTTACTAACTAGTAATGTATTACAT
>JAGHTV010000145.1 GCA_018065165.1 Candidatus Sodaliphilus fimicaballi
CTGCTTGACACCCGACTCGCCATCTACAATCTTTACATTTTCGATACGCAAGTTATGCTTTTCAAACAATGGACGCTCTCCACCTAATTCTATATCTTTTATGATTTCCATAATATTTTTATTGTAGTAGATTATTGACTAACTAATTTTTGTTTCATCCAGTTACCTTTCCATAAGCGTAGCAGGAACAATGAACCACGAGCACACAACTCAACAGCCATTGCAATCCACATACCTACAAGGCCCATAGCAAAAACATTGACAAACAGCCATGCGAGTGTCAATCTCACACACCACACACTAGCAACATTCATTACACATGGGGCTACAGTATCACCTGCACCAACAAAGACTCCATAGGTGACTATAGCTGCTGCAAATAGTGGTTCGGCAAAAGCCTCAATCCTCAATATATCAGTTCCTAAACTAATGACACTGTCAACACCTGTCATAAGCTCCATCATGTAAGGTGCACATATGAACATCAACACACCCATAACGCCCATGACCGACATTCCTAATGCTACTGAAATGCGAGCAAACTGGCGGCACAAATATCTGCGACCAGCACCCAAACACTGACCAACTAGCGTTGTTGCAGCATCGGCTATACCATAACCAGGCATATAACATAGACTCTCGGCAGTTATTGCAAGAGAATTGGCGGCAATCGAGACATTGCCCAATGGAGCAACAATCATTGTTGTCATGATGTGTGCAGTTGACATTACAAACTGTTGCAGTGCCATAGGAAGCGAAATGCGTACTGCCTTAAAGACAACTTTGCGCGTAGGCTTAAACGAACCTTTATCTTGAGTAAGCTTAAGATCGCCCGAACGCAGTACAAGATAATATACCATAAGCAATGCAACCAGTGACTCGGCCAATCCTGTACCAAGAGCAGCTCCTGTTACACCTAATCCAGCACCAGGAACAGTTATAGCATTGTCTAACAATGTAATGTCTCGTGATGGGAATATCAACAAGAAATTGAATATTACATCAAGCACAGCCATAAAGATATTAAGCATACTAGGCACGCGCATATTACCACTACACCTGAGCATGCCACTGGCAAGCATATTGAAAACAACAAATGGAATACAAAGTGAGAAAATCAGGAAATAGGTTGACGAATCGCTACATATTTCACTATTTCCACCTAGCCATACAGGCAAGAAAGGACTGATAAGTGCACCTATTGAAGCAATTGTCAATCCCGCAAGCAAACTTGCAACGATGGCCTGACGCAACACATTGCGAGCCTTGTCGCTACGCTTTGCTCCTATTAGATGAGCTACCTGAACCGAGAAACCAATAGTAAATGCATTGCACAGTCCTCCAAACATCCACAGCGTGGTAGACACTAGCCCAATTGCTGCGGCCTCGTTGGCTCCAAGATGGCCAACCATAGAGGCATCTATATATTGCATGATGATAGATGACAATTGAGCCATGATAGCCGGTACACTCAACTGAGCAGTAAGCAACAATTGCTGACGCAATGACATAATTTTGCCATCGCGAATCATTGCCAACAATCCATCTTTGTTTCCTGATTCCTTCATCTTAATTTTGAGAGTACAAAATTCGCTAAAATAACTGACACAGCAAAACAATGCCTGAAAAGTTAACTATCTTTCACAAGAAAACCTCCACACTATTACAATAGCATGGAGGTTACAAAATAACTTATTAAGAGTTATTGAATCTTGGTCCAATACATACGCTGGAATAAGATGCCTATAGAACCGTTAATGGTAAGGATTCATATAATCTATGATTTGTTACAAAATACAATTGCAGCAATTACACCAGGAATCCAACCACACAAAGTTAATACTGAAACAAGCAGTATTGCTCCACAACCTTTATCAAGGACAGCAAGTGGAGGAAATATTATTGCGATTATTGCTCTTAAACATCCCACAATATATACAATTAAAATTTTACTATAATGATAAAAGCAAAAGTCATGCCAATTATAGAAACAAAAAAACGCTCTCAATTGTGATATGAACCCCGAAAGTTAGACAAAAAACTTTCGGGGTTTTATTATGTCAGAAAAGAAAAGGAAAAAACATGACTATGCAGCACTGCTTAAAT
>JAGHTV010000133.1 GCA_018065165.1 Candidatus Sodaliphilus fimicaballi
GGTATGGATGGCAAGGCCTTCACTCCTGGTGGCACAAACGTTATCTATGCTGCCAACAAGTTTACTCCCGCCGACCTCGCAGCAGTTGCAGGACAGCAGGTAAAGTCTATCTCATTCTTTGACTATCGTCATTGCTACAAGGTAAATGTTCAGATTTACGAGAACAAGCAACTTGTTGCCGACAAGGCTGCTGACCTGAGCACTTATGAGAAGAATACAATGAAGGAAGTTGTTCTCGACGCTCCTTACACCATTCCCGCCGACAAGGAAGTGATGTTTGTTGCTCGCTATGAGTACAGCCCCATCAGTGCTCTCACAGCAAGTACCGACCGCTATCCCACACCCGGCAAGGGCGATATCTACTCTTACGATGGCAAGACTTGGTATCAGGGTGCTGTAGGTGACTTCATGATTACAGCCAATGTGGCTAACGACTTCACAGAGCAACCCGCTGGTTACAATGTGTATCGCGATGGCGTTAAGGTTAATGCCGAGCTCCTCACAGGCACATCAACTACACTTGCTGGCGAGCCCGCTGGCGTACACACCTATACAGTTGCTGCCGTTTACGATGGTGGCGAGAAGGCTAGTGCCGGCGTGACAGCCAAGGTGCTTGTACCTGCTTCAATGCTCGCTCCCGCAGCTTCATTCACTGGCAAGGCTACCGAGCTCAATGGTGTGCTTAACTGGCAAGCTCCTCTCAAGGGTGGCAACACACTCACATGGAGTGGCGACGTTGCTGGCCTGAGCATTGGTGGTACTGCTGCAAGCAACACCAAGGTATGGATTAAGCAAGAGTTCACTGCCAACGACATGCTGGCATTCCAGAACTACCAAATCAACAGCATCAGCGCTTATGTTAACGAGAACTCTATCACAGCTGTTACTCTGTTTGTAATCAAGGACGGCGTTGTTGTTTACAACCAGCCCGTTACCGACCTCGCTATCCAAGCTCCCGCATGGAACACTTGGGACCTTACTACTCCTTATGTAATGGAGCCAGGTCACACTTATGCATTTGGTTGCTACTACCTGCACGCAAGCACCACTCACCCCGTGGGTGTTGACAACACTACTGCAGTAGACGTTAAGGGTAACAGTTTCTCAACTTCATCACCCAGCTCTACATTCAACAACTCTAAGCCCACATGGAAGACCCTTGCATCGGGCAACATCGCTGGTAACCTCATGCTCAAGGCTGCTGTTACTCCCGTAGGCGAGGCAACCGCTGTGGCTGAGCCCACTGGCTACGACCTGTATCGCAATGGCGAACTCGTGGTAAGCAACACCAAGGCTACCACTTACAACGACGAGGTTGCCGAGCCCGGTCTCTATGAGTACACATTGGTAACCAAGTATGACGGCAAGGACGCTCCCGAGAGCACAACTTCTCTCAAGTACACCATGCCCGCCGACTTCACTGCTCCCATCATCACCGATGCTACATTTGACGAGGAAACCAAGAAGGTTGACATCGCTTGGAGCGCAAGCGCTGCCGAGCTCAAGAAGTTTGGCACTGCATCTTACATGGTAGGCTTCGACGAGGACATGACCATGCTCTATGGCGCTAAGTTCACTGCTGCCGAGCTCGCTCCCTACGCTGGCTACAAGCTCAACAAGCTCCAGTTTGCCATTGGCGAGGCTATCCCCTTCAAGCTCGAGGTTCGCACCAGCGCTAACGAGGTGCTCTTCTCTTATGACTTCCCCCAGGGTTCAATTGAGCCCCTCTCACTCTACACAATGACTCTCGAGAGCAGCGTGGTTATCCCCGAGGGCAAGGACCTCTACCTGTGCTACAACATGACTGCAGCTGGTGGCAGCGAGCCCATCCTTCTCGATGCAGGTCCCGTTGTTGACGGTGGCGCAATGATCAGCCTTGCCGACGGTGCAAGCTGGATGAAGCTGGGTACCATCAACAGCACATACAACAGCTACAACATCGTTATCGGTGCTACTGCACTGCCCGCTGGCAGCAACGCACCCAAGCAGGAAATCACTCTGGGCACCGAGTTCAACGAGAATATGGAAAGCATCAGCATCAGCGCTGCCGAGGCACGCGAGGCTGCTGTTAACGGTATGGGCGTAGAGTCAAACGTAGAGGTTAACGCTCCTGCTAAGGCTGCTAAGGTTGCTCCCAAGCCCGTGGCTAAGTCATTCAAGGTGCTCCGCAACAACGAGGTTGTAGCTACAACCGAGGGCACTACATTCAGCGAGACTCTCAACGAGTACGGTACTTTCAACTACAATGTTGTTACCGTATTTGAGAACGGTTGGGAATCACCCCTGAGCAAGACTGTCACAGTCGAGAACTTCATCGGTCAGAATGCTCCCGCTCCCTTCGACCTGCGTGGCGAGGCTGACGAGGACGGCACACTTGCCCTCACTTGGGACGCTCCTGGTCTGGTTCAAGAGTTCACTTACCAAAAGGACTACACAAGCGACCTCAAGTCAGGTATGACTGGTACTGGAACACGCGAGGGTTATCACGTAATTCGCATGACTATGGACACTATGCAATGCTACCTTGGCCAGAAGATTACTCACATCAAGTTCAAACTCTCAGAGGCTGTAACTACTGCAGGTGTTGTTATCACCGTGGGCGAAAATGTAGTTTATGAACAACCCATCGACGCTGCCGATGTAAATGTAGGCTGGAATGTTATCCGCCTGAACACTCCATTTGAGATTACCGACGAACTCGTTCAGGAACTCGGCGTGGGTTACCACATCACTTATCCCAATGGTGTTAAGCCCTTCACGCTGGATCCCACTCCCGCTATTCCTTACTACAACGACCTCATCTCGGCTGCAGCTTCTTACGGTTACTGGTACTCACTGCAGGCTAAGTACAAGCTGAACTACGGCTACCGCATCAGCGCTATCCTCCAGAAGGAAGATACCGAGGCTGCTCGCAAGGTTGCAGCTAAGGCTACAGCTCCCACTGCTACTTACAATGTATATTGCAACGGCGACCTCGTAGCAAGCCAGGTTGTTGACACTGCCTACGACGTAGTTGATGCTGCTAGCGGCGACTACACCGTGACTATGGTTGATGCTGATGGTGCTGAGAGCGCTCCCTCTAATGTGGTTAAGTATGAGGCACACATTACTGGCGTTAACGATGTGAACACTGCTAAGGCTGTTGCAAGCGTACGCTACTACAATGTTGCAGGTATGCAGGCTGCTGGCCTCGGCGAGGGTGTAAACTTCGTGGTTACTACTTACACCGACGGTACTACTCAAACCACTAAGGTCATTAAGTAAGAAACTATTAAGTTCTATACTTTATAATACTCTTATTGAGGCTCGGTTTCAAAACCGGGCCTCATTTTTTGTGTGGTATTGAAAAAAATTATATAACTTTGCAACACGACCATTCAACGACAATAAACATAAACCTCATATCAATGAAACAGTTTTACTATTCACTTATTGTAGCGTTGTGCTGCATTGCGTGGTTACACGTTGATGCTCGCACACAGTGGACACTCAATGGCAAAGCCTATGATGTGGACACACTCATCTACACCCACCCCGTGGGTCCCGGTGTAACAGTTGCAAAGTTTGACTTGCCTCAAATTCCCTTGAAGGTGAGCGTAATGGAGATTGACCTCACCAACCCCTACATCCAGTTTGAGACTTGCCTGGGTGGAGAGAGTGCCGTGGGCTGTGAGACTCCCACCAGCATGGTGGCTCGCAACAGCCGTCCCGGTCACGAGGTAGTGGGTGCTACCAATGGCGACTTCTACATGACCAACCCTCCTGCCGAGGTGGGTATGCCCCGCAGTGGTCAGTTGCGTCGTAGCGAGGTGGTGGTTAACCCCGTGGGTACCGCTTGCTTTGTACTCGACG
This sequence comes from Candidatus Sodaliphilus fimicaballi, assembly GCA_018065165.1. GTDB lineage: Bacteria > Bacteroidota > Bacteroidia > Bacteroidales > Muribaculaceae > Sodaliphilus > Sodaliphilus fimicaballi. The sequence continues at coordinate 3,853 of JAGHTV010000133.1, forward strand.
AGAACAAGCGTCCCTACATTGACCGTGTTGACTTTCACGCTCAAGCCGTTCATAATGGCAAGACATTCCGCGTTCACACCATGAACATGCTGCGTCTGGAATATGAGAACACTGGCGGTAACCAAACGTTCCTGTTTACCAACAGTTATGGCAAGAACACTTATGCTTGTGCAAGTGGCAAGTTGGTGCTCATTGCTCCCAAGAGTGGCGACTTCAAGTGGAAACCCAATAGCACCGAGACTTGCGTGGTTGAGCAAGTGATTGACCCTGCTGGTGCAATACCCATCCCTCAAGGCAAAGCCTACATGTGGATGCAAGGAACCGATGTTGCTCACGCCAATGCGATGAAGCCAGGCGACGAACTCACCATCACCAATACCGTATCGCTGCGTGCACAAGGCGGTGCCCACATCGACTTCAAGGAGATGGTAGGTGGCAGTAACACCATCATCATGCGTAATGGCAAGCAAGAAGACTTATGGGAAGACAAGCACCCCCGCACCTGCATTGGTTTCAACGAGGACAGCACCCGCATGGTGATGCTCGTAGTTGACGGCCGCAGCCTCAAGAGCAACGGCATATCGATGACCGAGGCCTATGGCATATTCAAGGAACTCAACTGTGTAAACGCCGTAAACCTGGACGGTGGCGGCTCAACCTGTATGGTAGTGAACGACGAGGTTATCAACACCCCCAGCGACGGCCCAATTCGTGCTGTGGGTAACGG
>JAGHTV010000441.1 GCA_018065165.1 Candidatus Sodaliphilus fimicaballi
CCGTTAATTGCTACTTTTACCATTTTGTCTTTTGTTTTTTTAAATTTAAAAAAATAAGTATTTAATTGTGTTCAATACATTTGTAGGATGCATGAATAACGAGGCTTATAATGGCACATTGCCACACAGTTACTCATTATCGTTGCAAAATTACACAATTTTTTTCGTTTACAATTAATATAATGTGAAAATAATGGAAAAATTTCTCTAATTAAGATAATTTAATGTTTGTGTTGCTTTTGTGTGAGCTTGCTCTGTCATTGCCTAGCATCAAATAAATTGCATGAATGTGTATTTTTTTCAATATATATTTGGTGGTTATCAATTATTTGTAGAAATTTGTAAATTGAAAGAAAAAGGCGAGCAGGCGCGCTTGCTACATATGCTACTTTAATGGTCCGTAATCAGGAGACGACTTGCGCCAGCGTTTTACTGTGCTCGGGCATATTTATAATTATGGGATTCGTAAAAGAATTTAAGGAATTTGCTGTTAAGGGCAATGTAATGGACATGGCTGTCGGTGTAATCATTGGCGGTGCTTTTGGTAAGATTGTTACCTCACTGGTTGAAGACGTTATCATGCCTCTCGTGGGTGTTGCTACTGGTGGCGTTGACTTCACTAATATGTTTGTAAACCTGGGCGAAGGTACATTCAAGACTCTCGCCGAGGCTAAAGAGGCTGGTGCTGCTGTATTTGCTTATGGCCAGTTTATCCAGAACATTCTCGACTTCATCATCATCGCTCTGTGTGTATTCTTCATGGTTAAGGGCATCAACAAGATGAAGAAGAAAAAAGAAGAGGCTCCCGCTCCCGAGGCTGCTCCCGAACCCAGTGCCGAGGAGAAGCTGCTCACCGAGATTCGCGACCTGCTCAAGAACAAGTAATTACAGGTTACAATAGCGTAAAGCAAAAACCTCGTCGCTCAATTGAGTGGCGAGGTTTCTGTTTATTTGTTCTATCCGGCAGAAAAGCGCCGGGAAACTGAGGCTGTGACAGTGTCACGAGACGGTGATTACTTGTCGAAGTTGCGTGATGCGAAGGGCAGAGCTTGACGCAGGCACAGGTGCCAGTATTCCCAGTTGTGCACGCCGTTGTTGATGCGTAGCTCGCTCTTTACCCACTTCTTGCGCATTGCCTGGTGAATCTTCACCGAGAGGTCCATGAGGCCGTCATCGTCACCGCAGTCAAAGAACCACTTGACGGTGCGCAGTTGCTTCACTTGCTCCTCGGTAGCGTTCTCGACGAAGTTGGTTGCCGAGAGTTCGTTCACGGTCTTGCATGTGTAGTAGAACTTGTCGCCCTCTTTGTGCTCGGCAGGAACATCGCTGTGCAGCCATGCACTCATTGCGTAGCACGATGAGAACTGGTCGGGGTGACGCTGAGCATACACGGTGCTGCCGCCACCGCCCATCGACAGACCCATGATGGCGCGATGCATCTTGTCGCCCACACCGCGATACTTGGCCTCGGCACTGGGGATGAGTTCCTGGAAGAAGAAATCCTCGTAGTTCCAGTCGGGCATGTTAAAGTAGCCGTTGTACACGTTGTGGATGTCGGGATTGCCGGCATTGGGCATGATGATAATCATTTCGGTTGCCTCGCCACTGCCTATGAGCTCGTCGGCCACGAGTTGCATGTTGCCCTGCTTTGCCCAGTTGTCGTAGCCGCCATACAGGCCATGCAGCAAGTAAACGACGGGATACTTCTTGTCGGTCTTGTCAAAGCCGTTGGGCAGATACACATTATATTTAACCGTTGCACCCAGGATTTTGCTCTCGATGCTGTCGGTAACAATCTTGCCTGCCCATGCTGGCAAGCACATGGCGCACACGAGCGCCGCAATAATCATTCTTGCTTTCATATTGTCTTTATTAGGCTTAATTCATAAAACGTTTCTTAAACCAGCAAGCAAACACGGGATCGGTGATTTGGAATTTATTGCCATCCGATTCAATAAGGTCAGCTTTAATTAATGCAGTTTTGAGTCTTGGAATATTAGACGCACTTCCTAGATTGTACTCTGTTCTTATTTCTGCGTCACCATAACCTGTTTGTACCCCTGCCGAAATGGCACGCAAGAAGTTCATTTGATACTCAGTAAGAGGATTGGTCTGTTCAAGGAAAAGGAGCTCGCAACTTCCCATGAGATTGTCCATGGCATACTGTATATGTTCGTCGGTAACAATGTCTCCTTCGTCAATGAGCGAGAATACATGCCAGGCAAGCTGTTGTACATAAGAAGAGTATCCGTCAACAAAATCACAGATTTGTCCTGCAAGGTTGTCTGAGATAGTGCGTTGTCTCTCGGCAAAATGAGAAACTATATAATCAACCCATTTTTCTTTAGGTATTTTGGGGAGAAAGATTAAGTCGCCAAACTGATATAGTGGCATTTTTTTGTTTTGGAATATATCAGACATCATATGTTTCTTGCTGCCAAATAAGCAGTAAGATACCATTTTTTGATGTTGCCATATTGAGCGGAGTTTTTTTTGCATTGAGATAGAGTCAGACCATTCTCCTATTTGCTGAAATTCGTCAATACAAATAACAATCCTCTTTCCTTTTTTTTCAGCAATAGATTCGGCAAGATTAAGCACTTCTTCGGGAGTGTGCGTTTTTTGGGTAATACCTAAAGCTACCGAGAATTCACTTGTGGGTTCGGGAGCAAATGAAATTTTAGGCGAAAGCCTTGCAAGAAAGTCACGAGCATTATCCATCCACAACTGCATTGTCGAAGCTGTCTGTTTTAAAAGAGCTTCGACCAATGTGTTGTAAAATTCATATTCGCTTTTGCAACCAAATATGTCAACATATACAGTGATTACGTCGGGCGAAATCATTTTGCGCACATGTTGTACAAGAGAAGTTTTGCCCCAGCGTCGAGGCGAAATGATGATTGTATTTACTCCTTCTTCGAAGTTTAGTTTGAGTTGACGTGATTCCTGCTCTCGACCAATAAAGTTGTAGTCACTCACAGAAACACCAAAAACAAAACTGCTGTTTTTAATTGCCATTGCATTTAATTTTTACGTGGCAAAGATATAACAAAAACACAAAATACACAAGTTTGTGTGACACAACTTTGTGTATTCTGTGTAAATTTCTATAATTTATAGTATTATCAAACTTAAATTAGGTTAGCGGCGGTGCTTTTTCTTAAGGTACTGTATGAGCAGGGCGGGGCGGTCGGTCTGTATCAGGGTTGTGCCCTGGTCTAGTATCCATTGCCATGAGGCCTTGGTGTTGCCGTCGAGCACTGCCACATCGTCGTCGTGACCAGCACACAGCGATGCCCACAGCGAGTTTACCCACACCTTGATGCCGTGACCCTTGATCTTCTCAATCATGGCACGCTCGTGGTCGCCAAAGGTCTTGAAGCAGCACTCTATGGCCAGCGGATGCACTGTTGCCCACTCGTCGATAAACTGCTCGGCACCGTCGCTGTCGAGTTGCACGATGGGCATGTAGATGCTGTTTTGCAATGCGTCGCTGTTCTCGCGCTGGACCTTCTCGAGCCTATGACCGCTCTTGATTACAATCTGGTCTAGCATCTTCATCTTCTTGGCCAGGGCATATACCTCGGGGAAGTAGTCATATCCCTTGTCCACATTGATGAGTATCTTGCCCTTGGCAACCTTGAACACCTCCTCGATGGTGGGTATCTGCACCGTGGTGACGCGGCCCATGCCGTTCTTGAGGCGCAGTTTCTTTATCTCCTTGAGAGTAGGGTCACACACACGACCCTGG
>JAGHTV010000090.1 GCA_018065165.1 Candidatus Sodaliphilus fimicaballi
GACCTTCCCTTTACATGGGCATCAGGCTGGAACTCTCCCATCTACACTGACAATCGCAAAACGCTGTCATACCCTGATGTACGCAACTTCATCAAGGTACAACTGTCACGCATCATCATGGAGAACTTTGGCGACGCCGAGGTTGTTGCAGGCGTTGCAACAGGCGCTATCGCACAGGGTGCACTTGTAGCCGATACACTCAACCTGCCCATGGTATATGTGCGTTCAGCACCCAAGGATCATGGTCTCGAGAACCTTATCGAAGGCAACATCAAGCCCGGTCAGAAGGTTGTGATTGTTGAGGACCTGGTATCAACAGGCAAGAGCAGCCTCAAGGCCGTACAGGCAGTAAGAGACGCTGGTGGTATCGTTGTGGGTATGGTTGCAATCTTTACATACGAATTCCCCGTTGCTACTCAAGCATTTGCCGAGGCCGATGTAAAACTGCTCACCATAAGCAACTACAGTGCTATGATTCAGGCCGCTGTCAAGACCAACTATGTAAAGGAGAGCGACATCGAGACACTGCAACAGTGGCGTGAAGATCCTGCAAACTGGGCTCCTGGCAAAGTAACACTCGACTAAACAAGCACACACACGACTTAAGACATGGAAAGATTCCAGAGCGATGTTCAATGCATTGCGCACAACATCAACACAATATTTGACAAGCTGTCAAACCCCTCAAGATACAAACAACTCCTTGAGGACAACGCCGACAAACTGCCCGAGGAGGCACGCAAAAACCTGGACAAGGTGCAGTTTGACGACGACGGCATAGCAATCCAGTCGCCCATGGGCGCCATTAAGCTTGCCGTTGACCAGGCTACTACCATCGAGCCTACTCGCATTGCCTATACAGCAGTGGGTTCGCCCGTTAAGTTTGGTCTCGCAATCGACCTGAAGGCCATCGACGAGAATACAACCGAGGAGGTTGCAACCATCGAACTTGACCTGCCCTTCTTCATGGCCAAGATGGTGGCTCCACAACTCAAAGATGGCGCTAAGAAGTTTGGCGAATTGCTCAAGATGATTCCTTACGACAATTTGTAAAAATCTACAAATATCACACATCGAGGTCGCAACATAAGTGTTTGCGGCCTCTTTTTTGTTAAAAACAAACTAAAAGTTTGCTTTTAATTTTAGTTTGCTGTACTTTTGTAGTTGATTTCAAGCGTAGCGCAATTATGGAAGATAACAATGCACTGGTAAAATATGGAATGGACATGGCTGTGCCCATGGCTATCTACACGACCATAATATCGCTGGCGACCCTGTATGCCGACAAGGTTCCGCCCCTCTCGCTGCTCACCATGGTGATGTTGCTGTGCGGACCGCTGCTCATGTACAAGATGCAACGCAAGTTCTACACTGAGCATCAGGGCGAGTATGGAGTGAGTGCCCTGTGGCGCATGGGGGTGGTCATCATCTTCTTTGGCACCATATTCACATTGCTCATCACCTACTTTGTGCTGGAGTATGTGAGACCGGGCTTCATCTATGAGCAAATGCAACTGCTCATAGACACCTACAAGCAGATACCCGAAATGAAGGACGGTGAGGTAACCAAGACACTGGAATACATGGTGGAGAACGAGCTAGTACCCGACTCCTTCAGCTATGCGCTCAACATGTTTATTGCGACTAATTTCTCTGGCATGGTAATGAGTGCCATCACGGCCAGCATTGCCGCACGCCCCACAACAAGATAATTGATTAAAACCTATACAACAAAATGGATATTTCCGTAGTAGTTCCTCTATATAACGAAGCCGAGTCACTGCCCGAGCTGGCAGCCTGGATCGAGCGCGTGATAAACGCTAACAACTACACCTATGAGGTGCTTTTCATCAACGATGGCAGTACCGACAACTCATGGGACATCATAACCGAACTCAATAGCAAGAACCCTTGCTTGAAGGGTGTGTGCTTCCGTCGCAACTATGGCAAGTCACCTGCCCTGAACACAGGTTTCCTGCGTGCTCAAGGCGATGTCATCATCACCATGGATGCCGACCTTCAAGACAGCCCCGACGAGATTCCCGAGCTGTACAAGATGATTACCGTTGATGGCTATGACCTGGTAAGCGGCTGGAAGAAGAAACGCTATGACCCACTGTCAAAGACCATCCCCACCAAGCTGTTTAATGCTACAGCTCGCAAGGTGAGCGGCATACACAACCTGCACGACTTCAACTGCGGTCTCAAGGCTTATCGCAAGGATGTGGTTAAGCACATCGAGGTGTATGGCGACATGCACCGCTACGTGCCCTATCTGGCCAAGAATGCCGGTTTCAACAAGATAGGCGAAAAGGTGGTTCAACATCGCGCACGCAAGTATGGCGTGACCAAGTTTGGCCTTGATCGCTTCGTCAATGGCTACCTTGACTTGCTCACACTATGGTTCTTTGCCAAGTTTGGCGTTAAGCCCATGCACTTCTTTGGTCTGCTTGGCAGCCTTATGTTCTTCATAGGTTTTATCGCATGCATCGTTGTGGGAGGTCTCAAACTCTACAACATGTGGATGGGCAATCCCTACACACTGGTAACAAACTCGCCCTACTTCTACCTTGCACTCACTGCAATGATACTGGGTACACAACTGTTCCTTACCGGCTTCCTGGGCGAGCTCATTACCCGCAACTCAAGCGAGCGTAACCACTACGAAATATCAGAAGAAATCAAGTGATGAAACGACTGTTACCGTTCTTGTTACTAGCCATACTGCTCTCTACCGTGGTATCGTGCAACGACAACAGCTGCTATGACAATGGCAGCAGCTTGCCGCTGGTGCGTTTTTACAAGTCGGGGAGCGACAAGAACATCACAGTGAGCAATGTTACACTCAAGGGATTGGGTGCTCCCAACGACAGTGCCTATACCGATGACAAGAC
>JAGHTV010000086.1 GCA_018065165.1 Candidatus Sodaliphilus fimicaballi
ATGCTGCGGATGGCGGGCGAAAGTGATGACCGCACTCTTGAGTCCACGCTCATGGGCTTGCTGCTTAAGGGCATGGATGAGAGTGGCGTGTCCGCGGTGTACACCGTCAAACATACCTATGGTTGCTACAACCGCCCCCTGTGGGAGGCGGTCATTATCGTGTAATACTTGTGTCATTTAGCGGGCAGGTGTTTCTTGAGTATGCGCATTGTGTCGTTGCACAACTTGATGAACAACTCGCGGTTGTTGAGCACGCTCGACATCTTCACTTGCTTAGTGCGGCCTTCAAAGATGAACCCCGTGTCAGTGCTCTCCAGCGCGCGCAGTGTGGGCACTACGCCACCCTCAACATTGGGCAGAGGCTTTACCAGATAGTCGGCAACGCGATCGGCCCACTTGTTCAGGGCGAGCATGCCCGACTTGATTACGCCGGGATTCACGCAGTTCACGCTTATGCGACTAGTCTTCAATGTAGTTGACAGGTAGATAGAGAACAATGTCAGAGCCAGTTTGCTCTGTGCATAGGCACCTATCTGGGTGAAGTGTGATACTGCGGGAAATTCATAAGGCAGTGACACCCAGCGGCGTGAGATGCTTGTCGACATTATTATGCGTCCGCCCTCAATCATCAGCGGGCGCACGAGCATCGACAGCAGTGCAGTGCTCAGGAAGTTCACTTGCACGCAGTGCTCATATCCATCGGGCGAGATGCTGCTATGGCGAGGCAGCGTGCCAGCATTGTTGATGAGCGCACCCACAGGGCGTTGCAACCCCTTGAGACGCCCCACAAAGTCCTTGACCAGGTCAAACGAGCTCAGGTCCAGCTGCAGACACTGTATATCGTCGTTCTTGGTAGCGGCACGCAGCTCGGCTGCATATTGTTGAGCCTTTACTATGTTGCGGCTAGCCAGCAGCAAAGCCTTGCCCTGCTCAGCCAGACGACGAGTGATGGTAGAACCCAGGCTATCGGTAGAACCCGTCACGATGTATAAGGGTTTCACAGGCTGAGCATTCTCAGCAGTCATATATTCGTTACTCATTGCGAAACTGTTTCTAAAGAATAATATCACGCAAATTTAATGATTTATCTCCAAATATCAAAATTTACACTTGTTCTACGCTATAAAGTGCATGAAAAGGAACAATAAAACCCGACTATATAGCCGGGCTTTATTATAGTTATATAGGTAATAATATTATAATACTACCTTGAAGGTG
>JAGHTV010000409.1 GCA_018065165.1 Candidatus Sodaliphilus fimicaballi
TAAAAACCACATAACTCATTTTCCTTCAACTGTTGTGAGAGTGGGAAAATGTTTATTTCATGTTTTTTGCCTTGTAGAGGATGAGAGCCTTCTGCAGGAAGGTGGTGATATGAGCACATGATTTTATCTGCGAGCTTGCTCGAAAGTAAAGTCATGCGTTCATAACATCATGGGACGGCAGTCCTCATCCTCTGCAAGGGGTTTTTATTTGTTTTTGTAAAAACTCCTTGAGGCCCGTGCCGCGAATAGCGAACCTCTCTTAAAGTAAAATTAGTTCTTATGCCCTTTTGTTCTTTTGTCTGAGAAACTTGGGGTTATAGGTGTTTTAGGGAGATTTTTTGTTTGAGGGCTTGATAGACGGCGGTCTTTAACTCGAAGTATTTGCTGTAGTCAGAAGCCGGGTAGGTGCCTCCGTTAAATGAGCGCTCGGTGATGATAAAAACGGTGTTGTTGTGGTTATCATACTTCTGCTTAAACAAGCCTAACTCGTTTTCGACCTCGACGCCCGATGGCATTGCCTCGACGGCATAACCCTCGGGGATAGTCACGATGATTGAGTCGGTGTCGTGGTAGCCATAGAGTTCAATCGCCAATTTGCGCGTAGCCGCCATGTCGCGGGGCTTGGCCGACTCGCGTAGCGCTGCCACTGGTACAAGCAGTCGCGAACCCATGGTTGTGGCAAACCTATCGGTTACGGCTTCGGCGTCAATAGTAATGGTAGGTGTGACAAATGGAGTCTTGTCCTCGGTGATAGTCATTTCGCCTAACTGCGAACTTGGACTCTTGAACTTGGTAGTTACCCATGTGCGCTTGTCACGCTCGAGCATGTCGACGATGGACATGTGTTCTTCGTACTGCACGTTGGACGACCGTTGCTTCAGGTGCATCGCAGCAGTACCATCGGCATTGAGCGCGACGCTGAGTGTGGTGGTCTGGCTATTGTCGCGCGCCGAGTAGGCCGGCAGTGTAACTACCTTGCCACCCTCGGGGGTGATGAGCAGAGCCTGATGACCAGTGATGTCGTCGTGAACATAGCCCAGAGGTATCTTAGGGTTGGTACACTCGAGCCAAATGGTATCGCCTGCAATTACTGCGCCTGCAATGGCGTGGTTAAACTGGTTGGCACTCGAGAAATCGTTGAGAATGGTCTTGTTGCGAGTGCTGATGATTGCATACAGCGACTTGATGCCCACGGTCTCGAGCATGGCGCACATATAGTTTGACAGACCCTTACAGTCTCCAAACCCGGTGCGACACACATCGTTAGCATCAAAGGGTTGCATGCCACCTATGCCCAGCTGGATGCTCACATAGCGGGTTGACTGCTCAAGGTGCTTGTAGAGCACGGCGAGTCGCGAACGGTCGCTTGTGCAAGTATCGGTCATGGCACGCACAGTAGCCTGTGCCTCGGGCGAGAGTTGGTCGCGTCCCTGGCGCAGTGAGTGTATCCACAAGCCGAAGTCGTGCCAAGTAGCGGCATTGCCTGCATGCCCCAAGAACTCAAACTGTGACGGTGCAAAGTAAACCATGGGGAGAACATATCGTGCCGACTCGCACAGCGGCTCGCTCTCGATGGGCTTGAAGTCGGTAACCTCGGCAGTGAAGCGCTCCACGTCGCCGTCGACGGTTTTCAGTACCTTGATGTCGCTGTTGAGTACCGCATAGCGGCAATGCATCTCGGCAGGAGCCTCAAGGCTATAGGTTGCTTTGTCGACCTGAACGTCGTAGGTCTCGGTCGGGACAAACGTGGGGAAAGTGAGTACGCTCTTGTCCATCTCGCTTGTCCACTTGAACTCGATGGTGACGGGATAGCGTGGCGGGGTGTAATCGTAGTACATGGTGTAGAGGTCGCTGCCCAACTCGTGTGACAAGTCGGTGCGGTGCAGGTCGCCTTTCTTGATGGTCTTGATTACCTTGCCAGCCTCGTCGGTCACGACGGCTTCAAATGAGCTGAGCTTATCATACTTGCTGCAGGTCTCAGAGAACTGCGAGGCCCACTTGGAATGGTCGTTGAGCAGCTTGTAAACACGGCGGTAGTTGACGGTAGCCTTTTTGGTACTGGTACACACCACCTGTGTCGAGGCATCGACCACGACAACGTTTTGAGCATGGACGGCAAGTGCCACCATCCACATAGCAACTATGATAATAAACGATACCTTGCGCATAATCATTGTTTCTTTTTAAGGATAACCATCTCGCCATTAGCCTTAGCAATCTCGTCAAAGAAAGCCTTGATGCCGGGATAGCTCTGGGGAGAGAAAAGTATGTCGTCGACAGTGAAACGCAAGGTTGAAGTCACCATGCCGTCGGTGTGGTTATAACCCATGCGGCAGGTCATGTTGCCGTCGTCGACACGGAATCCCTTGTTTTGCGGAATCTCGTCGACTTCGTACCCCTCGGGGATATTGATGATGCTGGTGAGTTGTATTGACTCGGTAGCGGTGAACTCGATGGGCATGTCGCGAGTCTCCTCGGTAAAGGGCGACTTAGACATGAATGTGTCGATAAACGGACGCACGTAGATAAGGTCGCCGGCAACCTCGGCCTGAGCGGTAAACTCGATAGTCTCTTGAGCCGTGGGGGCAAACTCGGTCATTGACTTAGCCTGGTAACTCTTGACCTCGATGTTGTCGTCGCGCTCCATGTCGCGTATGTACTCGGTGCTGTCCTTGGCGTGCTTGAAGGCAAGGCGGTGTCTCAGCGCGCCCTCGCCCTGATATTTCTCGACGCGAGTACCCTCAATGGTACCATCGGGGGCTACGGTTGACTTGATGTAGTACACATTCTTAGACTGGCTGTGCTTCATCAGGCTAACCCATGTGGCATTGCCCTCGCTGAAGAGGATGCGCACCTGATTGGCAAGCAGGTTGCTAGGCAGCACGTCGACCCAACCCAGCTCGGCCGAGCCATCCATGAAGATGTATGACGAGTCGCGAGGGATGGCAACAATCATAGTGTTGAGCTTGTTGATTGAGGGGCTTGCGATAGAGAGCAGTCCCTCGTCGCGTGTGCGTAACACGGCAGGATAACACTCGATGCCAGCATCCCTGAGCATATTGATGAGCATGAAGTTCATGTCGGCATTGTTGCCGGTACCGTCCTTGAGCACCTTGGCGGGCTTGTCGCTTGTAAAGAGTGCGTAGCTCTCGTTCCAGCGCACCTTGCTCTTGAGCAGACGGTAGGTTTGTGCTATGCGCTCGGTAAAGTCGGCAATGTCCTTGATGCCGGCAGCATCCATCTCCTCCTTGAGCGGATTCTTGCCGATGCGACGGCCGAAGTCGTCATCGTCGAGCAGCTGCTTGTCGATGTCGCCCCAGCTGTGGGCAAAACTCTTGTACACCTGTCCCGGAATCTCAATACCACTGAGTTCGATGCTTACCTTAGTGCCATAGTTGAAGGGGTTGAGGCACATGGGTTCTTTACGAATCATAGGAAGGTCGCGACCGGTATACTCGTAAACACCAGCTGTGCACTGCACGTGAGAGCGGCCCAGCGAAAGACTCATAGACTGCTCCTTGTGTGAGCTCTCAAGGCGGTAGAACCCCGTCTGGTGGCAGTTGAACTTGAAGTACTCCGGAATTATTACGGTATAGGTAGTGTAGGCTACCGGAATACTTGCCTGTGCGTTCCAGTCTTCCATGTTAAGGAAAAAGGCGCTGTGGGTACTGTATTCATACTCGATTACGCTACCCTCATTCACCTGCGGAACGGTAAACTTGGTGCGGCGGTAACGCTTAGAGATATCCTCGTTAAAC
>JAGHTV010000091.1 GCA_018065165.1 Candidatus Sodaliphilus fimicaballi
GTTTAACGAGATAAGTTGCGCTGGTGCTACTGCCAACTCAACCCTGATGGACATGAACGGCCTGCTGGGTAGCGATCCCGAGCAGTGCGTGGACCAGAACGGCATTGCCCTGCCCCAGGGTCCATTCCTCGTTCGCTATACATTTAACAGCCCCATCGCTTCTAAGGCCGATGCTAATGCTCCCGCAAGCTACAACCTTGACGCCAAGGTTATGTGCGTTGACATCTCGCTCAATGTATCGCACTGCGGACTCGACACCGAGGCGGCAATCGTCAATCCTCTCGAAGCCAACATGGGTACAAAGGGATTTGTATTTGACAGCGACAACCTCTTTGTGAACGAGCACGGACAGGCAATCTCATTGGGCTATGCCAATGGCGTAGTGAGCGTGTTCTACTTTATGAATAAGGCCGACGCTAAGCCCATGCCCCGCATTCCTCGTAAATAATAAAATACTTAATATAACAGTTTTAAGATGAACAAAAAAGGTATTGTAGCCCTTGCGGCAATGAGTATGCTATGCTGCACACCACTACAAGCCCGCACAACCTCAAAGAAAGCCGTAAAAAAGGAGCAGACAACATTTGCCCCCAGTCGTGACATACACCTAGGTACCGACGATGCTGCCCCACGCGGCCGTCGCATCGAGGAGGGGAAATGATTGTTCCAGAGTCCCGCCATCGAAGCCGAGATTGCTCGCATTAAGGCTCTGCTTGTCAACCCCAAGTTGGCGCAGATGTTTGAGCAGTGCTTTCCTAACACTATTGATACTACGGTACATTTCAAGGTTGACAGCACTGGGCAATATGACTCGTTTGTAGTAACAGGCGACATCAATGCAATGTGGCTGCGCGACTCGGGTGCACAGGTGTGGCCCTACATCCAATATGCCGACCGTGACCCTCGCCTCAAAGCGATGATTGCCGGCACAATCAACCGCCAGTTCAAGTGCATCAATATCGACGCTTATGCCAATGCATTTAACGATGGTCCTACAGGTGGATACTGGCAAAGTGATGAGACCGAGATGAAACTCGAACTGCACGAGCGCAAATATGAGATTGACAGTAACTGCTATCCTATACGCCTCGCACACGAGTATTGGCGCGTGACAGGCGACACAAGCGTGTTTGGTCCCGAATGGATTAAGGCAATTGAGAACACGCTGCGCGTGTGGAGCGACCAGCAAAAGAAAGACGGCAAGGGACACTACTACTTCCGCCGCAAGACTGTAATTGGTACCGACTTGCAGACCAATCGCGGTTGGGGTAACCCAGTGAAGCCTGTGGGTCTCATTTGCTCGGCATTCCGTCCAAGCGATGACGCAACAGTGTTCCAGTTCCTTATCCCCAGCAACTTTATGGCAGTAAGTTCGCTGCGTAAGGCAGCCGAGATTCTCACAAAGGTAAACAATAATGCCGAGCTTGCACAACGCTGCACCGCAATGGCCAACGAGGTGGAGCAAGCACTCAAGGAGTATGCCGTAGTTGAGCATCCCAAGTACGGCAAGATATATGCGTTTGAAGTCGATGGCTACGGCGGTCGTAACCTTATGGACGACGCTAATGTTCCCAGTCTGCTGGCTATGCCCTACTTGGGTGATGTTGACATAAACGACCCCATCTACCAGAACACTCGCCGCTTTGTGCTAAGCAAAGACAACCCCTACTTCTACAAGGGAACTGCGGGCGAAGGCATTGGCGGGCCGCACATAGGCGACAACATGATATGGCCCATGAGCATCATGATGCGTGCATTTACCAGCCAGGACGATGCCGAGATTAAGCAATGCATCACAACGCTGATACACACCGATGCTGGCACAGGATTCATGCACGAGTCGTTCCATCGCAATAACGCCAATGACTATACTCGCTCATGGTTTGCATGGCAAAACACTCTGTTTGGCGAACTGATTGTCAAACTCGTCAATGATGGCAAGGTAGACTTGCTCAACTCTATTGAGTAAAAGCTTAATGGATTAATAATTTAAAAAGGTTGATTATAGGACATGAAAAGATTTATCATACTGGCTGCAGCTACAGCAATCACATTAGGAGTTAACGCACAAAGCAATAAGGACTGGGCACAACTAGGCCGCTATGCTAGTGCAAACATTGAGCTGAACAACCAAAAGAACAATGGCAAGCGCGTAGTGCTGATAGGCAACTCTATTACAGACAACTGGGTGCGTGACCATGGCGACTTCTTTAAGCAAACAGGCTATCTGGGTCGCGGCATAAGCGGACAAACCAGCTATCAGTTCTTGGTACGCTTTCGCGAGGATGTTGTTAATCTCAAACCCAAAGTTGTAGTCATCAACACCGGCACTAATGACATCGCCGAGAATACAGGTGTATACAACGAAGACCGCACTATGGGTAACATTATATCAATGTGCGAGATTGCAAAAGCAAACAACATCAAAGTGATTTTGAGCAGTGTACTCCCCTGCAAGAAGATGTACTGGAGCGGTGCCAAAGATGTTGCAAATAAGATAGCAAGCCTTAATAAGCGTATCGAAGCGTATGCAAAGAAGAACAAACTGCCCTATATCGACTACTATACTCCTATGGTAGAAGGTGAAGATCGTGCTCTTAACCATGCCTACAGCGAGGACGGAGTACATCCTAACCTTGCAGGCTACGCAGTGATGGAACCGCTGCTGGTGGCTGCTGTGCGTAAGTATGTAAAATAATTAAACATAACTAACTTACTTCAATGACTGTAACAAAACGGGGACTTGTCAAGGTAATCGTATTGCTAGTAATCATAGACCTGATTGCCGCATTCTGGTACATCTCACTGCGCATTGAAAATAGCGGTGAGAGTCATGACCTATGGGAAAAGACTGATTCGCTTGCCGAAGCAGCCGACACTATAGCCGAGATAACCATCCCCGACACATTTGACATTGTTGAAGCACACGGGTATTTCATATCGCAGCAACCGATGAATGCTGGCAAAGAAAAGTCACACCTTGCCAGCATTAAAACCGCAAAACTCCGCTTCCCTATCAGCATAAATGGCAACGACAGTATTGGCCAATTGCAGCAAGCCCTTCTTGAGAAAGCATTTGGAAATAGTTCAGGTAGCGTCAAGGAGGCATTGAAGGCATATACATCGATTCCTGCATTTGCAAACAACGCAGCACTGGAATACAAGGAAGTCAAGTATGTACCTACCGTTGACGAGAAGCATTGCAATAATGTACGCGTACTTATTTATCCGCTGTACACATCTCATCGACTGATGGTATTTGAGGTTGACCACAAGCGTAAGGAAAATGGCAACAAATTCAAGGCCAGCAGTTATGTGCACTATGACCGCGTAAACCAACAGATAATCAAGCGAAGCGACATATTAAACATAAGCGAAAGCAAAGCGATACTAGAGATTCTCAACAAGAAGATTGAGTTGCTTAAGGAAGAAAAAAAGATGAACCTGGTACATGCCTCAAAGGTACCAAGCGAACTCTATACTACCCGCAATGCACTGGCGTTTGTATTCTCTCCTGGCGAGATTGCGCCATTGAGCGAAGGCGAGATTGAGATACACATTCCTTATCAAAACTTGCAATCAGCACTAACCCCCAACTTTACAACCATACTGGAAAACAGCACCGGCTGGTGGAACTACAAACCAGTAAAGTAATACAACCAACTATAGATTCTATTTACATCAATGATAAGGCTTCAAGACATCTTGAAGCCTATTTTATTGGCACAACTATCTGTCAAATAAAAATTGCTGACAGAGGACGCTACATCCCAAGCGCCGAGCTTAATCCTATTTATTAGTCATAACCATGCGGGGAACACCCTATACGTTAATTTGCCTTACCAAACAGATGCATAGTGTAGGACTCGTCTACCTAGCACTGCAACATGTGGCGTTAATCGTCTACAAACTCTATATAAAAAAAAATCGGAGCACACCAACTGGCATGCTCCGATAATTATATCAATTGATTTGACGGTTAGTCTTTATCGTTCTTATCGTAACCGTATTGATATCCGTAACGATATCCGTAGCGATAACCATATTTGTAACCATACTTGTAACCGTAACGACCACCGCCATCGGTTGCATTAAGAACAAGCATCATGTTCTTATAAGTTTGATCGGTATACAACTTGTCAACCTGTGGAAGTGCATTCTTGTCAAAGAGACCTGCGCGAATAACGAACAGTGTACCGTCAACCAAACGCTTGATAATAGCAGCATCGGTTACAATCTCGATAGGGGGACAATCAATAAAGATATAATCATACTTAGTCTTAAGGTCCTCAATCATTCTATCAAGTCGCGATGACGTAAGCATCTCGGCAGGATTTGGTGGCATAACACCTACAGGGAGAAGATCAAGTCCTGTACCCTTAACATCTTTAATAATAAAACGGTTATAATCGCTTTCTTGTCCACTCAGATAATTTACAACACCATCCTTGGGCTTATCAGCATAAGCACTGAGTGACGCCTTACGCAAATCAAGGTCAATAGCAAGGACTTTCTTGCCCTTAATCACAAGCGCAGCAGCAAGGTTAGAAGAAATAAATGTTTTGCCACTACCAGGATTAGCTGAAGTCACCATAAGCACTGCTGCCTTCCCATCAGCAGGAGAAGCAAGGAACTCAACATTAGTGCGAACGACACGGAATGCTTCATTAATAACATTTACACTCTTGTCCTTAACTACAAATTCGTAGATATCAGCTCGTTTTGGCAACTTGATAGGCAAGAAGGGTAAACGCTTCTTTAAACGCTCGGCATAAGTTTTCTTATAGTGGAATGCCATAGGAATCTCACCTGCAAACGGAGCATTCATCCTCTCAAGGTCCTTTCGACCATGAACAGTGATATCCATTGATTCAAGCAAATAAAGCAAACCGGCAGGAATAGCAAAACCAAGTGCTATAGCAACAAGAAGAACTCTATTGCGTACCGGTGCTGTAGGCGAATTGCTGCCTGTGCGCTCAGGTGATGCAACAACGCGAGTGTTATATGCAGTAAATGCTTGTGAAAGTTCGTTCTCTTCACGTTTCTGCAACAAATAAAGGTAAAGGGCTTCCTTAACTTTTTGCTGACGCTCAACCGAGAGCAACTGACCTGCTTGAACAGGATTGCTGCTGATGCGCGATGTTGCTTGACTTTGTGCAGACTGTGAGGTCTTCATCTGCATGTTGAGAGATACAATATAATTCTCAACCGAAGAGATGATAGCATTGCGAGTTGCTGCCAGTTCTTTATCCAAGTCTTTAACAAACAGGTTCTCCTCACTACTGCTTTCAACCAAGCGGTTGCGTTGCAACAGGGTTGAATTGTAAGAGTTGATTAGAGTTTGGATATTAGACTCGCTCAAGCCTGCATTAGCAGGAAGCAACTTGTTTTGCTGAGCACGAAGGTAGTTGAGCAGATATTTAGAGATTGACAATTGATTGTTCAAGTCCATAATCTGACGATATGCTTCACTTGACTGCTGCATATCCATGCCAGCACTAGCGGCAAAGTCAGTTACCAAGTTAGCACTCTTGTATGAACTGATATCACTATCAACATGACCGAGGTCTTCTTCAATCACCTTGAGACGTTCGTTGATGAAGTCATTTGTACTGAGCGAGATTTGGTTCTTATCCTTAATCCAGTTTTCGTTGTAAATGGTGATGATTGTATTTACAATTTCCTCGGCACGCTGGATGTTAACATCATTAAATGCGAGATTGATTACAGTTGCATCCTTACTGCTACGCTCTACTGTAAGTTTGCTACAGTTAGAAGCAACAGCCGAATTCACGCTACTCAATGACACATATACAGGAGCCTTAGGACTTTCATGCATCTTATTGTATGGAGAATAGTCTACCCTAATCAGACCTACAGGCGTCTTAATCTTTGAACCTATCTTGGCGGTAAGCGCAGTATTACTAGCTTCGCGATCTCTTGCAAAATCAGTTAACTTAACAGAACCTTTTCCATCAGGTTGAACCGTAAGATGAGCAGTAGTATTATTATCTACATCCAAGAATGTAACAATAATAGGCAGTTGGTCTCCATATAGAGTCTTTTTATAGAAAGCGCCATCAGTCTTATAATTAACATTCAAGTTCAATCTTTTCACCACCTCGTACATAAGGTCAGGTGATTGAAAACTAATTATTTCATTATTTACATTCGACTTTACATTACCAAAGCCGAGTTCAGAGAATGCCTGTGACACATCGCTGCTAACACTCTTGCCCTTTGAATCCTCCTTAATAAGGATTGAGGCAGAACGGGTGTACACAGGGGGTGTAATCAACAGATAAACTACAGCAAGAGCAACACAAACAATAAGAGAGATAGCAAACCAATACCATTTGCTCATATAAAGCATGAACAAATCAAACATTGAAATTCCCTCTTCCTCCATGGGAATATTACTATTGGCTAATTGATTGTTATTAGTTGTTGACATTGTTTTGTGCTATTATTTTACAATCAGAACTGCAATTGAAGTAAGAAGTGACGCACATGAGATCCAGAAAGGAGCAGAAAGTACATTGTTACCATTAACCTGAGAGTCACGCTTGCGCTTATCGTTAGGAGCAACATATATCACATCACCCTGCTGAACATAATATGCAGGCGATTGATACAACGTTTGGCTATTTGTCAAGTCAATGCGATAAGATTCGTCGCCATTAGGAGTGTGACGAATCACAGCAATATTCTCACGGCGGCCAGTGATTGTAAGGTCACCAGCAAGACTAAGAGCATCGAGGATTGTGAACTGATCACGGTCTATCTTGTAACGTCCAGGACGAGCGACTTCACCCATAACTGATACACCCATGTTTGAGAACTCCACAGTTACAGTAGGATCTTTAATTTGGCCACTTGCAACCATCTTGTCTTTAAGCAATGAAGCAACCTCCTCTCGCTTAAGACCAGCAACTTTGACCTTACCAAGAATGGGGAAATCAATGCAACCGTTTGTATCCACAGTATAACCTGCAATATTTTGAGCAGAATTAGATACCGCATTTCCTGCAGTAACCGATTGTGTATCACCAATGCGACGAGAATAATAAGGCAAATTAAACATTGCAGCGACCTGAGGATCACGAGAGTTCACGATGATTGTTATTTGATCGCCTGGTGTAAGTGTAATGGGTTTATAAGCACTTGGAGTTACATTTGTTCCATTTCCTAGGTCTTGAAAATACTCCATGTTAGTGGGAGCCGAACATGCGCCAAACAACATTGCTACAGCGACAAATGTCACAAGGCCCCAAAATTTGTTAATTCCTTTCATAGCAGTTTTTGTAGTATACTCTTAATTTTGTTTATTTTCTTTTCCTTATTGCACAAATAGCATCGATGAAGCCACAAGTACATAGACGCAAAGAAGAAGCATTAATCTTTAGATTAAGCTGCATTTTGCATCAATCATGCAAAGATAGTGATTTATTACGGAAAAACAACAAGAAAACGAGTAAAAATTAGGTCTTTGGACCATTATTCTTCCTACATACCAGTCAATTTTTCATTCTACTGCTTTTTCTATGCCTAAACCGAAGAGGGCGTAGTCGTAGAAGATGGGGTCTTGTGGGCGCATTTGACGCAGTGCTTTTGTTATCTCAACAACTGTTTTGCGGTCGTTGGCCTTGCGTTGTGTCAAACCTAACGAACGGGCGGTGTTACCTACATGTACATCGAGTGGAATGAACAATTGCGACGGTTTAATTGCTGACCATACTCCCATGTCAACAATGCCATCGTCACGCACCAGCCATCGCAACGCCATATTGATGCGTTTGAGGGCTGTACCATCAAGATGTGTGGGCAGCGTTCTTGAGTCCATTGCCCCACAGTTGGCATAGGCAAACTCCTGCTGCATCATGGCAATAAGCTGCCACGAAGGAGTCTCGTTCTCGGCCACATGATGATGTGCAGCAAAATCGTTTAACGAACTGTGATTCTCGTAAATACGGCGAAGTCCACGTAGGGCATATTTGAAGTTTCGAGCGAAAAATGTGCGATGAATGTTCAGGCTATCGTCTAGTGTCTCGTATGCCCCATCCATCATATATTCGTAGGGAGAATCGTTCATAATACCCAACATCTTATTGCAGTTGTTGCATATCATCTTGCGATTGCCCCAAGCTATTGTGGCACAAAGGAATGACACTATCTCAATGTCTTGCAATCGAGAAAATCGTCGAGGAAACTGGACTGGGTCGCTAAGTGCAAATTCGGGCACATTGATGCGGGTTGCTTCGCGGTCGAGCAACGCCTTTAACTCGGTCAACTCTGGACTCATAATACAAACCAAAGAGATGGTACAAAACGAGGCAATGCATACACCTGAATATCACGATCTCGTTGATCGGGTTCGTTAGACGCATCGCCTACTGACAATCCACGCTCATTCAAGGCGGTAATTAGTGTATTGCGAGCAACATCGGGTGTATTATTATCTTTGCTCAAGTGGCACATAAACACATACTTAAGGCCCTCATGATAATTATCAACCAGGAATTGGGCAGCAACCTTATTGTCAAGATGTCCCTTGTCGCCTCTGACGCGGCTCTTGAGGTACTCTGGATAGAAACCGTTATTGAGCATCGTCAGGTCGTAGTTGCACTCCATCATCAAGAAGTTGGCCTTGCTCATATAGTTGTGAGCACGAGGTGTTATCACGCCCATATCGGCCGCTACCACAAAGTGCTTTCCTCCTAGCTCTATGTCATAACCCATATTGTCGGTTCCGTCGTGCGATGTCTCAAAGGCAGTCAAAGTCATACCAGCCAACTTGAAAGGAATCTCTTTGAAGATATTTTCTTGATACTCCTTAATGCGTTTTGATATGTCGTGACGGCGCAATAATCCATTAAGCAAACGAGGTGTACAATACACTCTCAAATGCTTATATTTGCGCACCATATTGTAGACATAACGCACATGGTCGAGGTGGTCGTGTGTAAGCACAATTCCCTTAACCATAGTAGGTTTGACACCATTGTGCAGGAGTGTTTCAAATACGATATTGGTATCAATGCCAGCATCCACCAGGACGCCGCCGTTCTCGTTGCCCACATAGGAACAATTGCCACTGCTGCCACTACCGAAACTAATATAGGAGAATCCCATAACAGGAGTCTCACCCGACTTCGCTACAGGCTCTTCACTGCCAGCAACTTGGTCATTTGCTACATCCACATCGTCAAGGCCAAAATCAATGGTCCTTTCAATGCCTATGGGGTAGCGATGTCTGTGTTTATTATCGTTGTTTTTGTTCATCAAATTTATACAAGGCCTTCGTCACTTATACAGCAAGAAAATGGTAGGTGTCTTACTGTAATCGTACTCAACCTTGCCCCACTCCTTAATGGAGCGAGTCACGATGCACTCTTTCTCGCCTGTAATGTCACTTGCCACACACAGTCTCAAGTGCGATGGAAGCGACTTTATCATTGTTGCAATGAGAGCATTGTTGCGGTAAGGAGTTTCAATGAAGATTTGCGTCTGACCGTTGTGGATGATATTGTGTTCCATCTCCTTGAATTTACGCTGACGGTCTCCTCCATCAATGGGAAGATAACCCAAAAACGCAAAACTCTGTCCATTGAACCCCGAACCCATAAGTCCCATCAATATGCTCGAAGGACCAACTAAAGGCTTAACCTTTAACCCCCTACGTTGTGCAATAGCAACAACGTCGGCACCTGGATCGGCAATTGCGGGACAGCCAGCTTCGCTGATCACACCCATTGCATTTCCAGCCTCAAGCGGGGCCAGATAACTTGCTATATCGCGGGGGTCGGTATGACGATTTAGCTCATAGAATGTGAGTTCATCAATATTGATTGAGCGGTCACATTTCTTGAGAAAACGACGAGCCGAACGCACATTTTCAACTATAAAATGCTTGATTTCGCGCACAATGACAGTGTTGGTTGCAGGCAAAACTGCAGCCAAGTCTCCATCACTCAGTTGGACCGGAATCAGATATAAAGCGTTCTCTATCGTCATAAAGTGCAAAATTAGCAAAAAAACACGAACAACGACACATACCGTCTCACAAAAAATCTTAATCATTCTAAAATATAAAGACACCCCGATTCCAATCCAATTTCATATTGTCAATTTCACAATAAAACATCATCCACAAAAATGAAAATTATAACGCCAAGCGTCAGGCATTATAAACATCTAGTTTATAAAAAACTTGCACAGGCAGCGGCTCTTTGCTTGCTATTCACATTTTTTTGTCTTAAATTTGCAGTTTAAACGTAATGACAATGACTAGATTCACAACCATAATAT
>JAGHTV010000453.1 GCA_018065165.1 Candidatus Sodaliphilus fimicaballi
TTCAAGATCCGTGCTGGTCAATTCTACACTCCTCTTGGCTATGAGAACTATGACATCTCTCCCGCAACTCTGGAGACTGTTGACTTCTCTAACATCGTTTATCGCATTGCATGCCGCAACCCCTATGAGTACAACTTGGTTGACTACGGTCGTGACCTCGGTGTAATGTTCATGGGTGACCTCGGTGACAGCGGTAAGGGCTTCAAGTACTTCCACTATGATGTTGCTTTGACAAACGGTTCAATTCCCTGCAAGGACGACCGCAACAACAGCAAGGACATCTATGTAAGTGCAACTATCCGTCCCTTCAAGGGCTTCAACATCAAGGGTACTTTCAACTGGGGTGAGTACAGCACTCAAGCCCTCGCTGGTGGTACAGGTGTTGGCGCTGGCAAGTACAGCCCCATGACACGCTGCGTCGTTGGTGCATGGTACAACGATCCTAACGGTCTCGATGTTCGCGCTGAGTATGGTATGATGAACTCAAAGGTTAACGATGTTAAGGTTGTTGAAGAGCAAGGCGCTTACGCTCTCGTAGGTTACCACGCTGGCAAGTTCCTCCCCATCGTTCGTTGGGACATGTACAAGGACAAAGCTCACGAGACTACAACTAACAACTACAACCGTATCCTCGTAGGTCTTACTTATCAACCCATCAGCAACGTTAAGGTTCAACTTAACTACGGTCACTTCATGTATGACAAGAAAGTTAAGGATGCTGGCGGTCTTGAGAGCAGCGAGCAAATCCAACTCATGGGTCTCTTCAAGTTCTAATTTGAAGGTTTAGATTCATTTAAAAAAAGAAAACCTAGGTGGGTTTTAAATCTTAATCAATTAAAACCCACCTAATCATAGACTTAACAATTTTTTAATTAACCAAAAAAAACTAAAGTATTATGAAGAAATTATTAGTTCTTCTCGCTGTTTGCAGCCTCGGTATGGCTGTTAACGCACAACACCTCGGTACTGAGTATCGTTTGAAGAAAGTCGTAACTGTTCCTGGTCGTCAGGGTGTTGCAGCTGATAAGGATCACTTCTACATCAGCGACACACGTGGTATCTATGTTTACGATCGTAACTGGAACCTCGTTAACAAGCGCACAGACAAGGAAGGTTTGTTCAACAATCCCGACGTAAAGAACGGTGGTGCTAACCACTTTGGTGATATCGACGTTTATGATGGCAAGATCTACACAGGTAACGAGTACTTCAACCTGGGTCGTGGTCAGAACATCTCTATCGACATCTACGATGCTAAGACTCTTAAGTACATTGAGTCAATTCCTTGGAAGCCCGAAAGTGGTCAAGTAGAGGTATCAGGTCTTGCAGTAGACCGTGAGCGTGGCCTCGTATGGTTGAGCGACTGGGTAGACAGCCGTTATGTATATGCATACAGCCTGGAGACTAAGCAATACTACACTAAGGTTCAATGCCGTCCCGAGCCCTACTGGTGCCAAGGTATCTTCGTAGTTGATGGTACTATGCTTCTCGCTGCTGACGATGGTGAGTCAACTTACCACATCTCTGACAACGTTTACAAGATGGACATCACTGGTGCTCCCTACACTGGCCTCGTTGATGGTACAGAGCCCGTTAAGGATACTCCTTGGAGCGTTAAGACTGACAAGGACGGTAAGGTTGTTAAGCGTACAGGCAAGATCGCTGGTGGCGCTATGGGTGGCAAGGTTGAGCTCCTCCGTGAGATGACTGACTTCCGCCGTTGCGGTGAGATCGAAGGTCTCTGCATCGACCCCGTTACTGACGACCTCATGGTTCTCAACAACCGTGGTACTCAAATCATCCTGGGTATGAGCCAAGGTCCATTCGTTGGCGAAGGTTACACAGGTGAGATCCACGAGCTCTACATCTATGAGAAGATCAAATAATCTAAGATTATTTAACTCATAATATAGAACCCGCCGGGGTGCCGTTAAGGCATCCCGGTTTTTTTTATCTATAATAAGACTGACGAAGGAGGAAAGACGACGTAATAAGATAAGGAATATATAAAGCTTAAAATAGGGAATAAGAGAGCATAGTTGCTGTAAATTTCGTTATTAAAAAAGAAAATTTCGTTTTGGTTATATTTTAGTTTCGCTATGGTTTTGCAGTATAGTGTTTTTTTAGTACTTTTGTGTGTTATAAATTAACTGTACAATACAATCACATCAAACTGAAAAATTTCTAACTAACAAAAATTAATATCATCAAATTATGGCAAACTTTTTAGCTCCTCCAGCTCACAAGCCTGAACAAACAGGTCCTGAAGCTGATGCTCGTTACAAAGCACTGCGTTGGCAAGTGTTCTTTGGTGCATTTATTGGTTATGCTGCATTCTACATCGTGCGCAAGAACCTTTCTATGGCGATTCCTTCGATTACAGAGTTGACCGGTGGACTCATCAGTAAGGCCGACTTGGGTACAGTACTTGCAATGAATGCTGTTGCCTATGCATTTGCAAAGTTCTTCATGGCAACTATCAGCGACCGTAGCGACGCTCGCAAGTTCCTCCCTCTGGGTTTGATTCTTTCAGCCCTCTCAATGATGTTTATGATTGTCCCCATTGCCGGACTCGACATCGCTAACAACCCCGACAACAAGTGGCTTGCTATCGGTATCATGGGTGTACTCAACTTCATGGTAGGTTGGTTTAACGGTTTGGGTTGGCCTCCGTGCGGTCGCGTAATGACTCACTGGTTCTCACAGAATGAGCGTGGAACATGGATGAGTTTCTGGAACTGTGCCCACAATGTGGGTGGCGGTCTCGTAGGCCCCATGGCTACATACGGTGCACTGTGGTTTGGTAACTGGTTCTATGGCGAGCACACTGAGCTCTACTTCCTGGCTGGTACATTCATCTTCCCCGCTGCTGTAGCACTGCTCATCGCTGTTATCGCATTCTGCCTGTTGCGTGACAATCCTCAAAGTTGCGGTCTCTCTTCAGTAGAGAAGTGGCGCAACGACTTCCCCAAGAACTATAGCGAGAAGAGCGAGGAAGTCCTCTCAACTAAGGAAATCCTGTTCAAGTATGTCCTCAACAACAAGATGTTGTGGTTTGTAGCTCTTGCTAACGCATTTGTATATCTGGTACGCTATGGTGCTCTTGACTGGGCTCCTACCCTGCTCACCGAGAAGGGTATCGACCTGGAGAGTGCAGGTTGGGCTTACTTCGCATTTGAGTATGCTGCTATCCCCGGTACAATCATTTGCGGTTGGATTAGCGATAAGATCTTCAAGGGTATGCGTGCATTACCCACCATCATCTTCATGGCTCTCGTGGCTATATTCATCGTCATTTACTGGCAGGCAGGTGACAATCTCATGCTCAACCTCATTGGGCTTGTAGGTATCGGTTTCTTTATCTACGGTCCCGTGATGCTGATTGGTGTTCAGGCTCTTGACCTCGCTCCCAAGAATGCAGCTGGTACAGCAGCTGGTCTTACTGGCTTCTTCGGTTACTTCTTTGGTACAGCTATCCTGGCAAACACACTGCTCGGTTACATTGCTGAGTGGGATCCCTCACTCAATGGTACATTCATCCTGCTTCTCGCTGGTTGTATCCTCTCAATCGTGCTGATGGCCTTCACTTACAAGGAAGAGCGTTACCTCATGAAGAACAAGAAATAATCACCATAGGTTATTATAAACAACTACATACGGTTGCCTCACTGCTGGTGAGGCAACTTTTGTTTTATAAGCTGTATAAGCATTCTAGGTTCTCTAGGCTTTCTAGGATCTATAACTATCAAAGCTAACTAGGCTTTCTAGACTTTCTAGGCCTTCTAGCCATTCTAGAATCTCTAGAAACTCTAGAGACACTAGAGTTAGAGACTAGAGGCTCTCTAGGCTATTTAGGATATCTAAGCACTCTAGACTATATAGCAATAAAAATAAAAGTCCTCCAGAACCCAACATAAAGTTCTGGAGAACTCGATTTTGTCTATGACTGTGATGATGTTATTTGCTCTTGTGCTTGAGCACTTGCATCCAGTAACCACCGATTACTGAACGGGCACGGAAGCTTACCCACTGGCCGCTGTCGGTGTGGTGCCAGTCGCTGATGGGAACGCGAGATGTTGTCTCGTTGATGAACTTGTGAACGGGATCGGCAAGTGCCTGGAATGTTGTAAGGTCGCTGCTCATAGCTGCTGTCCACATAATCCAGTCGTTCTTGGTGTACTCGCGACGGCAGTCGAGTGGCAAGCCGTAAGTGTTTTGCTTAGTGAGGTAGTAACTCATCTCTTTAGCAGTCACATCGTCGAAAAGATGTGTACCCCACATTGTATCCCATACCATATTATATTTTTGGCTCCAAGTGTCGGGACGGTCAAATGCAAGGCGATAGTGGTCGCCACCATCGGCAGCCATCTCTTTCCACTTATCGGCCATTTCCTTGGCCTTGGCACCATACTTAGCTGCCACATCGGCCTTGCCCATCATTTGGGCAATCTCGGCATAGGCCTGAACGCCCATGATAGCCTTAATTGAGAGATTGGCATTGTGAGCCCAGTGACCAGCAAAGTCGTCGGTACACAACTGGTTAGTGGGATCAAGACCATTCTCGACTAGATAATCGGTCCACAGTGTGAGCAGGTCCCAGTACTTGGCAGCATAGTCGGGCTTACCCTCGGCCTTTGCAATGGCCGCAGCCAGGATCACCATATTGCCACTTTCCTCAACGGGCATATCGCCACCATACGACTGACCACAGGCAATGGGATATGTTCCAAGGTCGTGAGCAGCAAAGGGCTTGGTCCAGCGACCAGAGCGACTGTATTCAAAGATACTGGTCATCATACCCTTCTGCAAGTCGGGATTGTAAGCAAGGAACAGTGGAGCCGATGGATAAGTGAGGTCAACGGTATTGATGCAACCGTTAGAGTTATTCTCCTTAGAGAACCACATCAAGTTGCCGTCGGCATCGTTAAAGAGCTTGTGGGCACTCATCACCTGACGGTAGCTTGCAGCGAGCACCTCGGCATAGTTCTTGCCACCTGCCTCAAGGCCGTCGTTGTAGATTGTAGCGTCTACACGGCGACAGTGGGCCATGATATTCTCATAGCCGGCAGCATACTTCTCAAAGGCGTCGGTAATGCTTACCTTGCCATCGTGAGCCCAGTAGCACTTGCGCAGGTCAAACATATACTTAATCGAGTATACATCGTCATAACCCATCATCATAAAGCCGCTGGCACTGGTTGCCTTGGTCACACTGCCCAGGTCCTCGCAATATGACATTGCGGGGTGCAGACGGTCGCGTGTAACCACCTCGTTGCCACCAGGTGTGATGGTGCCAGTGGTGATGAAGTCACGCTTCATTGTGTAATAGTCGCCCATGCCCACCTTGCGGCTAGGACCGTTGACACCAGCTACATAGGCATAACCCCAGTCGCAGCATATCTGGTCGCCAGCACGATTGCAGTACTCCTGACTGATTGTGCCGCCTTTGGCGTAACTCAAACCGTTCTTGCTGAATGCACTTGCACGAGTAGCCTCGCTTTCCTCGCGAACGGCCATCTCGGGAGTGGTCTCAAAGTAGATTTGCACGCTGTGGCTCTTCTTGTCGTTGGCACGAACACGATAAGACACATAGTTGATGGGGGTTGACAGCAGGTCGAGGTCGTCATAGACCTGTAGTGCAGTAAACACCAGGTCAAGGTCAACGGGACCACACTGCATAGTGTAATAAGTTGATGTTGCCATCACATTGCAAGACTTCTGCACAGCAACATTGTCAAATGCTACCACGCCATCCTTCTCGCGATACATACCCATGTCGAGGTAAGCACCACCTGAGCCGTTGAGTACATGAGCGGCAAGTACATTCTTGCCCTTACGCAGGAGTTTTTTCTGTTCGGGAGTGAGCTTGTGCTTGAAGCCGAGGCCCCAACCACCTCCACCAACGAGTTTCTCGCCGTTGAGGTAGATGTCAAAGTCATCGTCGTGAGAGTAAACCAGATAGACATCGCCAGCAAGGTTAACATCTCCCAACTCGACAGTACGACGCACATAAATATCGGTGTTGTTACCTCCCCATTGAGTGTTGACGCGTGGATACTCGCCCTTGCTACCAAAGGCGGCCTTCTCGGTTCGCCATGCACTGTCGTCAAAGTCGACAGCCATCCAGCCATCGGCAGGCTTATGGCGAGTAACAGCAGCCTCCCACAACAGTTCGTCGGTCATGGGAATGATAGATTCCAAAGCCAACTTGTTCTTGCCCAAGAAACGGTAAGTCTTGCCATCGACACGCAATGCACCTATCAATGGACGCTTCTGGTCGCACCAGTGTACTACGCTCTCATCCATAAGTTTGTCGCTTGATGACCATATCGAGAAGAATGGATCAGACGTTAAGATAGGAACCGCAGGCACTCTTAACCCATTATGTGCCACGGGAGTAAAATTTACATCGGCAACATTAGCCAATCCCATTAAGGGACAAGAACTAATTGCCATAACATACAAAAACCATGCAATCTTTTTCATAATTAGGCATTTAACTATATAAAAATCAAACGCAAAGATAGCAATTTTATTGCACATTTTATGCTAGTAGAAGTTATTGTGGCGGGAATTTTGCCGTTTCCCGAAAATTTATTAATTTAGCAAATTATTTATTATGGTTAAAACTATGCCCTAATGTGACATAGGTAGCAACCATGCATAAAACATTGACAATAAATGGCAAACGAAAGAAAAATACGCGTTGGCATTACCCAAGGGGACACCAACGGAATAGGCTACGAAGTGATCTTAAAGACACTTGCTGTGCCTGAATTTAACGAAATTTGCACCCCCATCATCTATGGCTCGAGCAAAATCATGACCTTCCACCGCAAGGCACTTGACATGCCCGGATTCCCCGTGAACACCGTACGCAATGGGCAAATCAAAGAGCACGCAATCAACTTGGTTGAGACTTGTGGCAATGAGGATGTCAAGGTAGAGTTTGGCAAGGCCGACAAGCAGGCAGGCCGTGCTGCATTCAACGCCCTGGAGGCAGCCATAAGTGACTTCAAGGCCGATGGCATTGATGTGATTGTAACAGCTCCTATCAATAAAGAGAACATCCAAAGCGAGCAATTCACCTTCCCCGGCCATACCGAGTATCTCGAGACATGTGTGGGCGACGGCGACAAGGCCCTGATGGTGCTGTGCAACGAGAACCTGCGTGTAGCACTGGTTACCACTCACATGCCACTGGCACAGGTTCCTGCCGCTATCACACCTGAAGCCATCAAGGAGAAAATGCACATCTTCAATCACTCGCTGCAACGCGACTTTGGCATCGTGCGTCCTCGCATAGCAGTGCTGTCGCTCAATCCCCACTCAGGCGAAAATGGTCTGCTTGGCAACGAGGAGAAGGACATCATTGCTCCTACGCTCAACGAGTTGTACAACGACGAGCGCATATTGTGCTTTGGTCCCTATGCTGCCGACGGCTTCTTTGGCAACGGAACCTACCGCAAGTTTGACGGCGTGCTGGCAATGTACCACGACCAGGGTCTTGCAGCATTCAAGACACTGGCAATGGACGATGGCGTAAACTTCACCGCCGGTCTTCCTTGCGTGCGCACTAGCCCCGACCACGGCACAGGTTATGACATCGCAGGCCAGAATGTGGCTCACGAGAACTCGTTCCGCCAAGCCATCTACACCGCAATCGACATATATCGCAACCGCCAGCGTTGGGACGAGGCTCATACCAACCCACTGCGCAAGCAATACTTTGAGCGCGGCAAGGACAATGTGGTGCTTGACCTGACAAAGGATGAGTAAGACGATAACGCAAACGCAAACGCAAACGTAAACGCAAACGCAAACAGCAGCATGCACGTCCTTTTAAGGGCGAGAATAAAATAAAAAAGCTTCTAGAACATCTAGACCGTCTAGATAACCAATAAAAAATAAAACACTATGCATTACGCGATTATAGCCGCAGGCGAAGGCTCACGACTGGCCCAGGAGGGTGTGAGCAAACCCAAACCCCTCGTTGAACTCAACGGCGAGCCCATGGTGCTACGCCTCATGCACATATTTGAACGCTGTAATGCCGAGAGCATCAGCATCATCGCCAACGAGTTCATGCCCGAGGTACGCGAGTTTGTAGAGGGTCTCAACCTGAGCGTTCCCGTAAATGTGGTAGTAAAGACCACTCCCAGCTCAATGCACAGCTTTTGGGAACTGAGCAAGGTCATCCCCGAGGGCAAGTTCTGCCTCACCACAGTAGACACCATCTTTCGCGAGCCCGACTTTGCACGCTACATCAACGCCTTTGAGGCCGACAGCGAGCATGATGGCATGTGGGCAGTGACTCCGTTTATCGAGGACGAGAAGCCCCTGTATGTTGACGTTGACAATGACGATGCGATGAACATAACCGCCTTTCGCGACCAGGCTTGGGACGGCGCCAAGTATGTATCGGGCGGCATCTATGCAATGGACACCAAGGCATTTAAAGTTCTTGACCACTGCATCGAGAATGGCATCTCACGCATGCGCAACTTCCAGCGAGCACTTGTCGAGGCAGGATTCAACCTCAAGGCGTTCTCAATCGACAAGATTATCGATGTTGACCACGCCAGCGACATCGCAGTAGCACAAAAATTCATTTCAGAATAAAAACACATACCACTATGGCTGATATTACAATTGCCGGAATACTCAGAGCCGGCGCATATTCACCCAACCACATAGGCAACGACACCGCCATCTTTAACGCCGTAGCCGACCAGCTGCGCAAGCGCGGTTGCCTTGTGAACATTTACAGCGAAGATCAGTTCAACAAGAACGGCGTTAAGGAAGACATCATCCTTAACATGTGTCGTGAGCGTGCCTCTATCGCTCGCCTGCAGGAACTTGAAGACGAAGGCCGCCTGGTGATAAACTCGGGCTATGGCATCGAGAACTGCACCCGCGAACGCATGACACGCATCTTGCTGGGCAACAATATCCCCTACCCCGACAGCCTCATCGTCAATACTAACGAGAATGTGAAGCCCCTGATCAAGGAGGCTGGCTTTGAGAGCTGCTGGATAAAGCGCGGCGACTTCCACGCAATGCACAAGGAGGATGTATCTTACTGCCGCCATGCCGACGAGGCTCAAGAAGTGCTGCAAGAGTACTTCTACCGTGGCATCACACGCGCCGTGATCAATGTTCACCTCGAGGGTGACCTCATCAAGTTCTATGGCATCAAGGGCTCGGACTTCTTCTACTGGTTCTACCCCTTCGACAAGGGTCACAGCAAGTATGGACTGGAGGAAATCAATGGCCGCTCACAGGGCTTGAAGTTTGATGTAGACCAACTCAAGGAGAACTGCAATCGCGCAGCCGAGGAATTGAACACCGTCATTTATGGTGGTGACTGCATCGTGGGCGCTGATGGCGTAGTGCGCATCATCGACTTCAACGACTGGCCCAGCTTTGCTCCCTGTCGCGACGAAGCAGCTCCACACATTGCAAAGGCAGTACTGTCGATTATCAAAGAACACAAGAAGAACAAATGACATTCAAAGAACTAAAACAACAATACAAGGCTTCGCTCAAGTCGATGGATACCGAGGAGCATATTGACCTCGCATTCTATCGTCCCATGGGTTTTGCCTGGGCCATCCTCTTTGCCAAGCTGGGCATTTCGCCCAACTGGGTCACTATTGCTAGCATCTTCCTGGGCGTAGGTGGTGGCATACTGCTCTACTTTGGGGCTGCGCCTTACATCTGGCTCAACTATGTGGGCATCTTCCTCATCATTTGGGCCAACACCTATGACAGTGCCGACGGTCAGCTGGCACGCCTTACCAAGCAATATTCACGCATAGGCCGCATCCTGGATGGTGTGAGCGGCGACTTTTGGTTTGTAGCCATCTACATAGCCATAGTGCTGCGTGAGATACACTTTGGCGACAACCTGCTGGGAGGTTTCTTTGGTGAGCACCCCTGGATGATATGGGCACTGGCAATTGCTGCTGGTGGCTGCCACGCCAAGCAGGCTGCCATGGCCGACTATTATCGCCAGTTCCACCTGTTCTTCCTCAAGGGCGAGGAAGGCAGCGAGCTCGACAGCACCGAGCAACTCGACAAGGAGAACGCCGAGCTTACATGGAGCAAGAACTTCATGAAGAAGCTCACCATGCTCTTCTACCGCAACTATACTGCTAACCAAGAGGTGATGACCAAGAACATGCAACGCCTGCGTCGTGCCCTCAAGGAGCGTTATGGCAAGGCAATTCCACAAGAGTTCCGCCAGTCATTCCGCATGAAGAGCCTTCCCTTGATGAAGTACACTAACATGCTGTCGTTCAACACCCGCATCATAGTCATGTTCCTCTCAGTCATCTTCAAGATGCCATGGCTGTACTTCGCGTTTGAACTCATCGTGCTCAACATAATGATGGTTTACATGATTGTACGCCACGAGCACATATGCAAAATCTCAATGAACGAAATCAAATGAACAAACTAGAGAATATTACAGGCGTCATCTTTGACTACGGTGGCACAATCGACAGCCGTGCCGTGCACTGGAGCGAGATTTTGTGGGACGGCTACCAGTATATGGAAGTACCCGTTACCAAGGAACAGTTCCGCGAATGCTATGTCCACGCCGAGCGTGAGTTGGCTCGTGTGCGTCACATCTTGCCCAACGACGACTTCCTGGACCTGCTGCGCAAGAAGGTAAACATCGAGCTAGACTATCTCGTGGACAAAGGCCTTATTGCTGAAAACAGCGAGGTAGTGAGCGAGGGCATTGCACAGTACTGCTACCAGCAGGCACGCGAGTGCATCGAGGAGGCACGCCCCGTGCTCGAGGCCTTGAGCCAGCGCTTCCCCATGATGCTTGTGAGCAACTTCTATGGCAATGTTGACAGCGTGTTGCGCGACTTTGACCTGCGCAAGTACTTCAAGGGCGTGATAGAGAGCGCAGTAGTGGGTGTACGCAAACCCAACCCAACGCTGTTCCGCTTGGGCGTTGACGCCCTAGAGATGCCCGCTGAGAATATTGTAGTAGTGGGCGACTCACTCACCAAGGACATCATTCCCGCCGAGTCGCTAGGTTGCAAAGTACTATGGATAAAAGGCAAAGGTTGGACAGCCGACGAAGACGCCCAAACACATCCCTGCATCATAAAGAGCATCACCCAGGTCCCCGACTTGATCAAGTAACAGGACCTGCATCTGAAGAAGTTGCTATTGAACTTATAGAGAAGGGAAGGTTTGTTGAATGAAAACTCAGCGACCTTCCCTTTTTCCTAGCATAAAAAACAAAGTAACGTATAAGTAACAAATTGCGATTAAAATAAGGGGGGAAATGGGGGAAATGGGTTACTGCATACTTTGCGTTTATTAACATAAAAGTATCGGAAAGTCATCCAATTTAACTATAGTTTAGTATTAGCATAATCTTTTAGTGGAATTTAACGAAAACAAGTGTATAATTTGTTTCATAGTAGGGAAAAAGTTTGTACTTTTGCCTAGTATTTCACTCGACAAGAGTCAAGTGCATTTTTAAACAGAAAATTAAGTTATAC
>JAGHTV010000465.1 GCA_018065165.1 Candidatus Sodaliphilus fimicaballi
CCCGGCTATCAAGACTCAGTGCTCATGGGCCACGATCAGCTTGAGCACATGCAGCGCTACATCAAGGATAATCCCAGGAGACTTGCAATCAAGCGCAACAATCCCAACCTTTTCAAGGTCGTTTCCAAGATTAATGTAAAAGGCATACAACTGGAAGCCATCGGTAACTTTGCATTACTCGACCACCCAATGAAAATGCAAGTACGTTGCCACAACAACACAAGCCCCGACAACCTGAAACTAATCGCCCGTCAAAAAGAGTATTTCCTTTCACGAGGGGCAAAGGGAGGAGTCGTTGTGAGCCCATGCATATCACAGGGAGAGAAAGAAATAGCAAGGGCAGCCCTCGAAGCCGGACATAGACTTATCGTGATTCTGGAGAATGGTTTTCCTCCGTTATACAAACCTCCCGGACGATACTTCGATGCGTGCGCTAACGGAAAGCTACTGATGCTCTCTCCCGGTCCCTATCATACCGAGGCTCGAAAGATAACGCATGCACAATGCGATACACTCAACATCATAGCTCGTACCATTAGCGACGAGCCGTGGACTGCTGAGCACGAAAAGCAATTAATCAAATAAGAAACTGCCACTAAAGTTCTTGTTTCACTTTTGAGTACTTTGTGGGAGAGTGAATGTTAATGATTTTTGTGGGTTTTTCTTTTGTATTTCAAGCAACTTGCACTAACTTTGCACCAAAATTTGTATATAAATGGATAAGTTAAGTTATGCACTGGGCTTGAGTATGGCCCAAAATTTCATTGGCTCTGGTGTTAAGGAGCTTAATATCGAAGATTTTGCTGCTGGTTTGAGCGCTGTTTACAACAATGGTGAGAAGCTTATGGGTTACGACGAGGCTAAGCAAGTTGTTACCGAGTTCTTCCAGAAACTCGAAGAAGAGAGCAAGGAAAATAACGCTAAGGCAGGTAAGGAGTTCCTCGAGGCAAACGCTAAGGAAGAGGGCGTAAAGGTTACCGCAAGCGGCTTGCAATATATGGTGGTTAAGGAAGGCGAGGGCATCAAGCCTACAGCTAACGACGCCGTTACAGTTCACTACACAGGTCGCTTGATCGACGGCACTGTTTTTGACAGCAGTGTTGAGCGTGGCGAGCCCGCTACATTTGCAGTGGGTCAGGTTATCGCAGGTTGGGTCGAGGGTCTTCAACTCATGAACGAGGGTTCGGCTTACCGTTTCTTCATCCCCAGCGAGCTGGCCTATGGCGCTCACGGTGCTGGTCCCATCCAGCCCAACTCTACCCTCATCTTTGATGTACAGTTGATTAAGGTTCAACGCAGCGGCAACTGATTTAAAGGGTTAAAGGGGTTAACAGGTTAATTTCTATCCTGGCTACCCTGGCTATCCAGACTATAAAAAATAACAACTATAATAACTATAAAACAAAAATGAAAAAAATTCTTTCTATTGCTATCGCAGCTATCCTGACTGTAGGTCTGGTAGGTTGCAACGAGAAGGGTGGCGCTGCTAAGGGTGGTGCTCTCGCAGACTCAGTAAGTATGGCTTTTGGTGACCTCTACGGTAACGGTATGGGTGGTCAACTCAAGGCTGACTCTACTATGGACATGAAGGCTGTAATGAAGGGTATCCAAACTATCCTCAAGGCCGACACTAGCGACAAGAGCTACATGGCTGGTCTCCAGATTGGTCTGCAAATCATGCAAATGTACAATGGTGTTAAGCAACAATACGGCATCGACATCAACCAGAAGCTGTTCCTTGAGCACTTCAAGAAAGCCCTCATGGCCGACTCTGCTGCTACTCAAGAAGAGATGATGCGTCTGCAAATGGATCTTGAACCCCTCTTGGCTCGCGCTGCTAAGGAGGCTAAGGCTAACGATCCCGTTGCCATCGAGAACAAGAAGGCTGGCGAGGCTTATGCCAACAAGAAGGTAAAAGAAGGTTACAAGAAGACTCAATCAGGTCTCGTTTACAAGGTGCTCGCTGAGGGCGCTGGCGAGAACTTCAAGGACGGTGATGTAGTTATGACCAAGTATGTGGGCAAGCACATCGACGGCTCTGAGTTTGACAGCAGCAAGGGTCAGGCAGTTCCCTTCGACCTCAAGGCAGTTGTTCCCGGCTTCTCTGAGATGCTCAAGCTCATGAAGCCTGGTATGAAGGTTGAGGTTGTCATTCCCGCTGAACTCGCTTATGGCGAGGAGGGTAACCAAGTGATTGGTCCCAACGAGACTCTCGTATTCGAAATCGAGACAGTTGAGGCTAACAAGATGGACGCTCCCCAAGGAGGCAAGGTTCCCGTTGAGGCTGCTCACTAATTAGCAAGTCAACCACACAACACAAGTGCTGCAATGCCCTATCGCATTGTGGCACTTGCCATTTTATAGCAGACTAGCGCTTGCACATTGGCACAAATGTTGTATATTTGTAACCGAAAAAACTTGAAAGCAACTAATACAAACCTCTTTTAGTTATGAAAAAAATCCTCTCTCTCATCGCTGCAATAGCAATGTGTGCTATGAGCAGCAACGCTCAAAGCATGAAAACTACAGCCGACTCGGTCTCTTATCTCATAGGTGTTACCATGGGTAACCTTGCGGCACAAGATCTGCCTCAGGACATAAACAAGGACTCCTTTATGAGAGCCTTTGAGCAAACCCTTATCGAGAGTAACGACTCCAGTGCACTTACAGGCCATCTCATGGCTACGCTCATAGCAGGTGTAATCTCACGCGCACAAGAGGAGTACGGCCTCAAGATAGACCTTAACCGCATCGTGGCCGAGATGAAGAACACGCTCGAAAACGGTCCCCTTGGCGACGAAGAAATCGAGGAATTGAAAGCCAAGATGAACGCCATAGAGAACCGCCTCAAGCAAGAGAAACTTGACGCTCTGGCCAACTCGCCCGAGGCTATCGCCAACAAGAAGGCAGGCGAGCAATTCATCGCCAAGAAGCTCATGAAGAAGATTTACACCCACACCCAGAGTGGCTTACTGTATCGCATTATAGAGAAGGGCGAAGGCGAGACATTCGGCGAATATGACTCAATACTCACCCGCTATAAGGGCTCGCTCATCGACGGCACCGTTGTCGAGTTTGAGGAGGAAGGCACCGCTATAATCCCCTCGCAGGTCACTGCAGGCTGTTGCGAGATGCTGTGCATGATGAAACCCGGCATGAAAGTTGAGGTCATCATCCCCGGCGACCTGGCTTACGGACTCGAAGGCAACCCCAACCGCGGCATTGGTCCCAACCAGACCCTCGTGTTCACAATCGAGACACTAGGACTGTACGAGGAAGAGTAACAGATTTGTCAATTTGACACTCCCCGAGGGCAAAACAAGCCTTTTTAGGGTGCAAAACGTAAATTTTTTCTCATTTTTTTATGTCTTTTGCGTAAAATTGCTAACTTTGCAAAAAAACATATAGTATGGAGAAGATTGACAACCTGGACAAGCAGATACTTGGTATTATAATGCAAAACGCACGCATCCCCTCAAAGGATGTAGCCGTAGACTGTGGCGTATCGCGAGCAGCAATACACCAGCGCATACAGCGTATGGCCGAGACTAACATCGTCACAGGATCGGGCTACCATGTAAATCCCAAGGCACTGGGCTATACAACATGCACCTACATAGGCATACAGCTGCAAAAGGGTTCGATGTACCGCGACGTAGTTCCCGAACTCGAGAAGATACGCGAGGTAGTTGAGTGCCACTTCACCACAGGCTCTTACACCATGCTCATCAAGCTATATGCCCGCGACAACCAGCACCTGATGGAGCTGCTCAACGACCGCATACAGCACATACCCGGTGTCATGGCCACCGAGACACTAATCTCGCTCGAGCAAAGCATCAGCCGCCAGATACCCATACGCAACGACATCGACGAGTAACAGGCAAACACCCGCAATAACATACAGCACTGGACCCAAACCATGGGCCCAGTGCCTTGTTTTTATATCTCTACCCAACGACACAACACACAATGCCATGTAAATCCTTGAAGTTTTACGGCGCAGCCTTTGTTTTTACCAGATTCCACATCTATTTTCAACCTAGTTGGCAATAAGGAAGGGAGGAAGTTTTGCTATTTTACTAAAAAACACTAATTTTGCGAAAACTAGGCTCTAAAGTAAAATCTATAATATCTATACTCTATGCTAGCTAAGACTGTGGGTGCTGCTGTTCAGGGCATTGACGCAATAAAGGTTGAAATCGAGGTTTCGGTTGACTGGGGCTCGGGCTTCGTCATCGTGGGACTACCCGACACTGCTGTGAAAGAAAGCGGCGAGCGTGTGCGTTGTGCCATTGCTCAGGCGGGATATGATTTCCCCAACAAGAATGTGGTCATCAATCTCTCCCCTGCCGACATCAAGAAGGAAGGCTCGGCCTATGACCTTCCGCTGGCGGTAGGTGTGCTTGCTGCCGACGAAAAGATATCAACCGAGCGTCTAGGTCGCTATATGCTCATGGGCGAACTCTCGCTTGACGGTTCTATACGCGACATCAAGGGTGCTCTGCCCATGGCTATCGTGGCTCGCGAACTGCAACTCGACGGTTTTATCCTACCTAAGGCTAACGCTCACGAAGCAGCTGTTGTCAACAACCTAAATGTATATGGCGCTGAAAGTTTGCAACAGGTTATCGCCTTCATGAATGGCGACATTGAAATTGAACCAACCGTGGTCGACACGCGTGCAGAGTTTGCTCGCGCACAGGGACAGTTCCCCTACGACTTCAGCGAAGTAAAAGGACAGGACAATGTAAAGCGCGCCTTTGAGGTAGCCTGTGCTGGAGGACACAACATCATCCTTATGGGTAGTCCTGGTTCGGGCAAGTCTATGATGGCCAAGCGCTTGCCATCCATCATGCCGCCACTTAGCTTGAGTGAGGCCCTGGAAACGACCAAGATACACTCTGTTGCCGGCAAGCTTGCTGGCAGCACTACTCTGATGACTACACGACCCTATCGCTCGCCACATCACACGATATCACCCGTTGCGCTTGTGGGCGGTGGCACCAACCCCTGCCCAGGCGAGATAAGCCTGGCTCATAACGGCGTCCTCTTCCTTGACGAGTTACCCGAGTTTAACCGCAATGTACTCGAGGTGCTGCGTCAGCCCCTAGAAGACCGCCGAATATCAATATCTCGTGCCAAGTATGCCGTAGACTATCCGGCGTCATTTATGCTCGTGGCTAGCATGAATCCGTGTCCGTGTGGCTACTTTGGCCACCCTACAAAGCCCTGCATATGCACCGAGTACCAGCGCCAGCACTACATAGGCAAGGTGAGTGGACCACTAATGGATCGCATCGATATTCAAATTGAGGTGCAGCCCGTCGACTTTGACCAAATTTCGTCTCAACAGCAAGCCGAGCCCAGTGCGGCTATTCGCCAGCGAGTAGTCATGGCCCGTGCCATGCAGACCGAACGTTTCAAAGCCTACAAGGGCATACACTGCAATGCACAGATGACATCGGCACTCATTCACGAGTTTGCCGAGCCCGATGCTGCTGGACTGGAAAAACTGCGCGATGCCATGACCCGTACAGGCATGAGCGCAAGAGCTTATGACAGAATATTGAAGGTTGCCCGCACCATTGCCGACCTCGACGGCAGCATACGCGTGCAGCAGCACCACATCATGGAGGCCATAGGCTACCGCAACCTAGACCGCAGCACCTACACCGGCGAAATGCCGTTCTGAGCCTAAACAGCTATGCGACATGGAGAAACTCAATGTTTCTGCAACCAGAACAAGTGATATGAAGAAACTTATATTTACTCTTTTATGTCTTGTTGCTTTTCCCACTTGCGTTGAGGGAAGAGAACTTTTTCCTATTGATTGGGAGCAAATAGAGAAAACAACTTTGGCCTACCCTGACTCGGTAAAGTCGCTCGTTGCGCGCATGTCGGCTCCCACTATAGACCGCACTCTTTCATGGGACGAAAGACGTTTAGCTGTTTATGGCCAATCTGTTTTAAACGAAAACAAATACAATGAATCAACCAAGAACACCACAGCATTATATAAGGACAAGAAATATAAAGAAGCTATCGCCAGCGCCAAGGAAGACCTCGAATTCAATCCGCTTGACGCGAGTGCTCTTATCACCTGTGGAAAAAGTATTTTAGTACTTATCGAACAAGGAGACAGCTCATATCAAAAATCAGATGCTGATGTATTCTTTAATCGAGTCTTTCGCATTTATAACACCATTGCTACTACAGGCGACGGTAGTAAAGAGCATCCTTTTTATGTTACTTGTGTCCCCGAAGAATATTCTTTCATGAGATATTACTTAGACCTGTGGGACTACGCTTCACAGTCGTTAGTAGGACAATGCGACGTATTTACACTTGGCGAAACCAGTGAATACTATAAAGAAAAAACCATCTATTTTGACACATCACGTTCGCTGGCACTTTTAGTAAAAAGGCTTAAGGACAACAAGTAAACTAAAAATACAACCCTAAACCAAAGCATATCATCAAGACATGATTGAGAAGACAAAACGTGAAGAAATAATAGCGCTGATTAAGCGCGAGGTGGTGCCGGCCATCGGGTGTACTGAGCCTATGGCGGTGTCGCTGTGTGTGGCTCGTGCCACTGAGGTCCTGGGCGCGGTGCCTGAGTCTATCGAGGTTCTCCTCAGTGCCAATATGTTGAAGAACGCCATGGGTGTGGGAATCCCCGGCACTGGCATGGTGGGACTGCCCATCGCCATCGCTTTGGGTGCTCTCATCGGCAAGAGCGAATATGGCCTTGAAGTGCTGCGTGATGTTAACCCTGACGCTGTGGAACGCGGCAAGCAATATCTCGACAATGTCACCCTGAAGATAGGCCTCAAGGAGAATTGCCCCGACAAACTATATATCGAAATCAACGCAAGGAGTGGCGAGAACGAGTCAAAAGCTGTAATTGCACACGACCACACTCACTTCGTGCATATAGAGAAGGACGGAGAAGTGCTGCTTGATGCTCCCTGCAAGGGATCTTGTGGCAAGGGCGAGGAAGGCGTTGACGAGAAGGAACTTGACCTGCACACCGTGTATGAGTTTGCCACCACTGCCCCACTCGAGGAACTTGAGTTCATACAAGAGGCCCGCCGACTCAACGAGAACGCCGCACGCGAGGCTCTCAAGGGCAACTATGGCCACGCACTGGGCAAAACGCTGTCGCGCCCACTGGGCCGTGGTATCATGGGCGACTCAATATTCAGTCACATCTTGTCGGCCACATCAAGTGCATGCGACGCCCGCATGGCGGGTGCTCCCATCCCCGTTATGAGCAACTCAGGCTCGGGCAACCAGGGCATATCGTGCACCATGCCCGTGGTGGTCTTTGCCGAGGAAAACCACAACACCGACGAGGAACTTACTCGTGCCCTCATATTGTCGCACCTCACCGCGATATACATCAAGCAGTCGCTGGGCAAACTCTCGGCACTGTGCGGATGCGTGGTGGCGTCTACAGGCTCGGCCTGTGGCCTCACCTACCTGATGGGCGGTAGCTATGAGCAAGTGGCCTACAGCGTAAAGAACATGATTGCCAACCTAGCAGGTATGGTGTGTGACGGAGCCAAACCCTCGTGCGCCCTCAAGGTGAGCAGTGGAGTGTCGACTGCAGTGCTCAGCGCAATGCTCGCCATCCAGAACCGATATGTGACACCGGCCGAGGGTCTCATTGAGGACGACGTGGACCGCTGCATACACAACCTGACGCGTGTGGGCAGCGTGGGCATGGACGAGACCGACCGCACCGTGCTCGACATCATGACTCACAAGGGCGAATAATTGCCCTATTATTTGTAAATTAGAGCAATATAGTCTATATTTGCAGTACTAAACGGCTTTGTTATCCACGCATGAAGAAATTTATTAACAACAGCATCGATTGGGCACTTAAGCAGTATGAGGCACTCATGGCACTCATACTCAAGGGTCGTCATGTGCAAGTAAATCGCGAGAAATATACCCGCAAACTCGTTGCACGCTTCTACGGCAACGAGAGTGCCGAGGTTCAAGAAGAACTCGTGAGCAAGGGCATGAGCGGCTCGTTACTCGACATCATCGATGACGAGCAGCGCTGGCGTGCCTATAAGACGCTGCGCTGGCGATATGGCGTAATCGTGTTCCTTGTGTCATTCTTCATGACCACCGTGCCCGACAATATGTGGATTATCATCGCCTCGTGTGCCATCGACCTATACATATTCCAGTGCATGCAGTTCCGCGCCATGCAGAAGATAATGATGCTCTACGGCAAGCCCATCGACCTTAATGCCAACATAGGCGGTGGCATCGACGAGATACTCTCGGTAGACCGTTCAGGTGTGATGATAGGCAAGTACCCATTGTTGCAGAAGATGAAATCGGGTCTTGGTTTCGTGGCTAAGCAAGTGGTGCAGAAACAAGGTCCCAAGGTCGTCACCAAGGTGTCGCGCTCAGTATTCCTAGTAGTGCGCCGCCAGTGCATCAAGTGGTTCTCGATGGTAGTAGCCAAGGAAGATGTGGCCATGGCATTTGAGCTGCTAATCCCTATCACCTGTGCCATAATCTCGGGATTGGTCTCGGTAGTGGTACTCATCCCCATGTGCAACAAGTTGCGCAAGAAACTCGAGGCCGATAGAGTTGCCGCTGTAGAGGAATCTGCCCCAGAGATTACCGAAGCCGTAGTTACTATCGCTGAATAAACCGCACAACAATGGCCGCCAAAAAGAACAACAAGAACTTGAAATATATTGCATTGAGCATCCTCGGTGCGATATTCGTTCTTTGTGTCAATTATGTATTGAACAATACGCCATTGCCCATCTTTGACGACATCAGTTTCTACTCTGTATTGGAGAAATGGCGTAGAGGCGTAACGACCGAGTGCCCACAAGACTCGGATGTACTGTTCATAAATGTCGCTTACGACAAGAAAGTCATCCCTTATAGTACCGACGAAGGCCTACCCCTAGGCAACATCGACATCA
>JAGHTV010000093.1 GCA_018065165.1 Candidatus Sodaliphilus fimicaballi
ATATGGTGGCCTTTCTCCTCAAAGAACTTTTTGAATGATTCGCGTATTTCTTTAGCTGTCATTGTATTTTGAGTTTTAATTTTTTATCGTGTAAAATAACATGCAAATTTAGTTGAATATTTTGTCTTTTGCAATAAACATTTGAAAAAATGAATATCACATCACTGCTTTGACAATTTGGCGTACATTGTCGGCGCGTCCCATAGTGTAGAAGTGTAATGCTGGTACATCGTGAGCGAGCAAGTCTTTGCACTGGGCAATGCACCATTCAATACCCACTTGATATTGGTCTTCTTTCTTGTCGTGTCGTTGCAGTTCATTTACAAGATCATTAGGAATATCGAGGTGGAATGCCTGTGGAATAGTCTGGATTTGTCTTGCCGTCGATAAGGGTTTCAGTCCTGGGATGATTGGCACTGTGATGCCAGCATTACGGCATTGCTCACGGAACTCGTAAAACTTGTTGTTGTCAAAGAACATTTGAGTAACAACATAGTGAGCACCAGCTTCAACCTTATGCTTTAGGTGCTCAATGTCGGTTTGCATGTTTGCTGCCTCGTAATGCTTCTCGGGGTAACCCGCCACACCTACGCAGAAGTCAGTGCTTATGCCTTGAATTCTAGGGTCAAGGTATTGGCCGTGATTCAGTCGTGTTATCATCTCTACCAGTTGGTTGGAGTGCATGAAACCATCGGGGTCAGGAATGAACCTTTTTTGTCCCGGCTCGGCATCGCCACGCAATGCAACCACATTGTTAATGCCCATAAAGTGCAGATCAAGCAATTCGCTTTCAATCTTGGCCATTGAAGCCCCGCCACATATCACGTGCGGTACTATGTCAACATTGAATCGTTGCATGATGGCAGCAACAATCGCTAGCGTGCTAGGACGCTTGGCCAGTGTGAGTTTGCTGTAAGTGCCATTGTCGTTAGGGATATATTGGACTTCGTCGCGATGGCAGGTTACATTGATGTAAGCCGGGTTGAGGTCCATCAATGGCTCAATTGAGTTGTATAACACATTTACATCGCTACCTTTAAGTGGAGGCACGAGTTCAAAACTAACAAATGTAGATGATGAATTGTTGAGTTTGTCAATTACTTTTGACATGCGAGTGCTGTTTTTATGCGGTTTTCGTAATCTTGTTCTTGGTCACTATCTATTCCCATAACAGGGAAGTAATGTGCATCGGGGTGTGCTATATACATACCACACACACTTGTTGATGGACTGATAGAATACCCCTCGGTGAGCGTAATACCCAGTCGTTCCTCGGCGTTAAGAGCCATAAACGCCACTGCCTTGAGACGATGGTCGGGGCACACAGCATAGCCGAAAGCGGGCCTGATGGATGTTTGTCCACTAAAAGCCTTATGGTGTATCCACTGTGTAGCTGCTTCGGCAACGCGTGCGGCAAGTGCATGAAGCATTAGGTGTTCATAGCTCTTCTCGTCATAGTTGTCGTGCAGCTTTGCCGAAACAATAAACAAACCTATGGGAGATGGAGTGTCCTCGCTGAAATAGTCGGCGAGTGACAAGTATGGTTCGCACTGACTGCGATACATAGGCAATGTTATTTCGTCATTAATCACGATGTCATTGCCTCGTTTGGTGGCAGGGAAGAAGCGTATGGCCGATACTAGTTCTATCAGTCCTTCCTCCATTACGGTGGCAAACATTGCTTTAGCCTCATTAAGTGTTCTTGCCGCCTCGGGGTTACCAG
This sequence comes from Candidatus Sodaliphilus fimicaballi, assembly GCA_018065165.1. Lineage (GTDB taxonomy): Bacteria > Bacteroidota > Bacteroidia > Bacteroidales > Muribaculaceae > Sodaliphilus > Sodaliphilus fimicaballi. The sequence continues at coordinate 1,724 of JAGHTV010000093.1, forward strand.
CAATTATCTCAACAAGGCTATTGCCCTTGAAGTTCCAAAAAGCAAGCAACATACGCCAATCTATGAGTGGTTCTATTTCAGCGATTGACGGGACAAGGCACTTGGCGTTTAGTTCGTCCAAATCTATGCTGTAACCTGTACCCATAACGGGAGCCTTAGAGTTGGCATCTGTATAAGTGACTGCGGTTTCGGTTTTGTTGTTGTATGCTTCTACAATCTTTGCTTGCTCAATTCTGTTGGCGGCAACTGCGGCATCGGTATCACTGGCTATGCGCTTGGCCACGAGTGCACAATGAGATGCATCACTACTATAGAAAACTCCTCACTATACAGTGGTGCAAGCTTCACTGCGGTGTGTACGGCCGATGTGGTGGCACCACCCACCTGAATGGGAACATGCATACCTTCTTTTTCAAACAATCGGCACAAGTTCTCCATTTCAGCAAGAGAGGGAGTAATAAGTCCGCTTACTGCGACCAATGCTGGGTTTACACGCTTAGCGGTTTCAAGGATTTTGTTGTTGTCAACCATTACACCTAAGTCGATAACATCAAAGTTGTTGCAAGACAATATGATAGAAACAATGTTTTTACCTATATCGTGAACATCGCCCTTTACAGTGGCCAATACTACGGTATGGCGATAGGCCGAGGCTGCTTGCTTGTTGTAACTTTCTAAAACAGGCTGGAGGATGTCGACTGCCTCACGCATTACACGCGCTGATTTTACTACTTGTGGTAGGAAAAGTTTACCCTCGGCAAATAGGTTGCCCACCTGTTCCATGCCGTTCATCAAAGGTCCCTCGATAACCGCAACTGGATTACTGCCGTTCTCGGCTAGTGAGGCCATGAGCAAATCACTGAGGTTGTCACTCTTGCCACTCACCAGTGTCTTTGTGATTTGCTGTTCGACAGTGAGTTTGATTATATGTTCTGTCGTTTCTGTTGTGCTTTCTTCTTGTGCACTGGCAATCTTGGTTGCAACTTCAATTAGGTTTTGGGTAGCATTATCGTTGCGGTTGAAGATGAGGTCTTCTATTGCTTTGAGCAGTTCGGGATCAATCTCTTCATAAGTGAAAAGCATGCCAGGATTCATGATGGCCATGTCCAGACCGGCATTGATGGCATAGTATAGGAATACCGAATGCATCGCCTCGCGTACCAGGTTGTTGCCCCTGAATGCAAACGAGAGGTTAGAGAGACCACCACTTGTCTTTGCTCCCAGCAAATTGGTCCTTATCCATTCTACAGCCTTGATATAATCAACAGCATAAAGTGCGTGATCGCTTATACCTGTGCCTATTGACAAAATGTTGGGGTCAAAGATGATGTCTTCGCAAGGGAAACCATTTTCAACCAGCAGGTGATAAGCTCTGTCGCAAATCTCTATTTTACGGCTATAGGTCGTTGCCTGTCCTTGCTCGTCAAAGGCCATTACTATTACTGCAGCACCTAATCGCTTGAGTTCCTTTGCTTTCTCGACAAATGCCTTTTCGCCATCTTTAAGACTAATAGAGTTAACGATACACTTGCCTTGAGCGTTCTTCAGTGCCTCAACTATTGTGGGCCACGACGATGAGTCAATTACCATTGCTGCACGCGCTACTGACGGCTCAGTTGCAATGTAACGGACAAATGTACGCATTTCAACAAGAGAATCGAGCATTGCGTCGTCCATGTTGATGTCGATGACAGAACTGCCATTTTCTATTTGTTGAGCAGCAATTTGTATTGCCTCCTCGTAGTTGTGCTCGGCAATTAGTCGAGCAAACTTGCGTGAACCTGCGACATTGGTTCGTTCACCTATATTGGTAAAGTTGGTTGTTTCCTTATCTATAATGACATTCTCAAGTCCTGATACCGCCAGTCGGTTATCTGCTTGGGGAATAATTCGTGGCGGAATCGCACTTAGTGCCTGCGAAATTGCTTTGATGTGCTCCGGGCCTGTACCGCAACAACCACCAGCAATGTTGATTAGGCCATTGTTTGCCAGTGTTGCAAGGTGCTTAGCCATGTACTCTGGCGTGTCACAGTAGTTGCCCATCTCATCGGGTAGTCCAGCGTTGGGATGGATGCTAATGTTTACAGGCAATGCACTTGCTATATCTGTAAGAGGCCCTGCCATGTCGGCAACGCCAAAAGAGCAGTTGAAACCAAATGAAATAATGGGGTAGTGCTTGATGCTTGTATAGAATGCTTGTGCCTGTTGTCCTGTGAGAATGTGGCCATTGCGGTCGTTGATGGTTATTGAAATCATCACGGGCATTACTGTACCACGCTGCTCATTGATTTGCTGGATAGCATACAATGCGGCCTTGGTGTCGAGTGTGTCGTAGCATGTCTCTAACAAGAGCATATCTACGCCACCTGCCATAAGTGCCTGGGCCTGGGCTTTGTAGGCATCGGCAAGGGTGTCAAAGTCTATTGCTCGTGCTGCGGGATCGTTGACATCGCACGACATTGATAGTGACTTACTTGTTGGCCCCATACTGCCAGCTACCCATATTTTACGTGCTGTACACTGGTCGGCTGCATTTCTAGCAAGTTGTGCACCCTTATAGTTTAGCTCTTCAATATAGCCGGTGAGTAGAGAATCGGGCAGTGATACTATATTTGACGAGAATGTGTTTGTCGAGATAATGTCAGCTCCTGCATCAATATATG
>JAGHTV010000334.1 GCA_018065165.1 Candidatus Sodaliphilus fimicaballi
GTTCCAGGCTTGACTTCCTCGCTCAAGTGATTGCTTGTAGTGAAGGTTATACCTGTTATTGGACTATACCATGCTGGGTGACCAGCTATTTGTCTGTCCAATGGGTAGCAGCCAATTTTCTTAAGAGCTCTGTGTAACTCGCTATACTTCATGTTTCGTCTGTATTTGATTTACAATACAAAGATAATGCTAATTTTTCTATTAGCAAAATATTTAGACAACTTTTTTCAGAAAAAACGCACTTTTTTCAAAAAACACATAAAAGTTTGTCAAGTCAATAATAATATATATCTTTGCACTCGGAACGGGTATCGGTCGGAATGCAGGTAATCCCCGGAGTGAAGGCAGTTATGTCACTGCACCAGGTATGTTCGTTGAATGGCTAACCTGCACTATCCCATTCAAAAATACAGAAGGATGTGCTATGCACATCCTTTATTTATGTATTATGGTAATGTTCATATACTTTACCGCTTTTAGAAATCACGATAATCTGCTTGAACCTATGCGTTTCGTGTTTCTCAAATTTCTCAATACCTTTTTCTATTGCATGTCGGTCGTAAGAATGATATTTATCATAGATTACAACCGTATCTACAGAAGTTCCTTTTTTGATTTTTTCAAGACCATGATCGAGACACTTTTTCGACAGTGACTTTTTAACGTCAATTATTTTTCAGAACGAATTACATTATTCGCAAAAAAATCGTATCTTTGTAAATTAATGACTAATCCAACAAGACTATGAATAAGATTTTAACCGTTTTGGCAATCGTATGCATTGCAGCTGTTGCTGCAACATGTGTCAATGCTGGCCCAGCAAAGAAGTCGAATGTTAAAAAGACAACCCAAAAGGCTACTCCTAAAAAAGCTAAAAGCGAGAGTGTTGTCACCGACATGATTGCATCGTTTCGCTATGAACTATATAAAGGTGGCGAGAGCGAGGTATATTACTATACTAACAATGCTGGACTGAAGTCATCTCAGTTCTACACCCGCGATATGGGGTCAAAAACAGGTTGGACCTATACAGTAAACGACAAGCCCGTAAAACCCTTGTCACAGCTGGCTCATGAATTGCAACTGGGCAAATATCCCATGACCGTTCTTGACGATGAAGATACTAGTCGTGAACGCTGGATTATCGAAGTGAAATATGAAAACGGCAAGACCGTGAGCATCGTGTCATATCTGAGCAACGAAACGGCAACCAACGACGCTACAGTACAGCAAAAGTGCGAAAAAGCGTTCAAGGAAATCAAGTATATGGACGAGAACGGCAAGATGATGGGTGAATATACAAAGACTCTATACGACGCCAAAGGTAAACGCATCAAGGAAATATACTACACTAATGATGGCATAGTACATGGCGGACGTGACTTCAATGAACCTGCTAGAGGTGTAGGCAATGACTATGCCCTGCCTCCCAAGACATACTAAAACCCATAAAACCAATGAAACGCATAACTTCAATTCTAGCAATTGTAGCTACAGTGGCAAGCATTGCCGCTGCTGGCACCCTTAAGGACAAAGTAATATATGTCAATCCCGGTCACGGCGGCTGGACTGCCAACGACCGCCCCATTGCAACCATCAACTATGAGGTAATGGACACAATGGGGTTCTTCGAGACCAAGACTAACCTGTGGAAGGGTCTCGAACTGCGTGACCGCCTCGTAAAGGCTGGTGCCAAGGTGGTAATGTCACGCACACGCAACGGATATGTGACAGCCGGACAGAAGAACGCTACCCCACTCGACCGCCCCGAGACTTACAGCGACGAGAATGGACAACAGCAGCTCACCACATTGCAAACCATTGCGATGAATGTGGACTCGATAAACCCCGACTACTTTGTATCGATGCACAGCAATGCCACTGGTGGCGACGACGGCAAGTTGTGCAACTACCTCGTGCTCGTGTATCGTGGCGAGACAGGCAACGACTATGCCAAGGGTAGTATAGCCCGTGCCGAGCAGGCATATCCTTTCATCTGGGACAATCCGCTCACTGTGTGGACAAGTTCAAGCCCCGAGAAGCCTTTCATCACAGGTGACCTCACCTGGATGGGCGCTACCCCTCCCGGCACCCCCAATGCACTTGGCTACACTGAATATCTGGGCGTGATGAAGCACCGCGTGCCCAGCTTCCTTGCCGAGGGGTCGTTCCACAGCTACCAGCCCGAGCGTCAACGCCTGCTCAACCGCGACTATTGCCGCTATGAAGGACTGCGATTCTACCGTGCCATCAAGACATGGTTTGAGGCCGCCCCCGACAAGGTGGGCCATCTCGTGGGAACCGTAAAGAGTGCGACCGAGCATCTCGACCACCCACTATACAAGTATGTCCCCGACAGCGATGACCAGTGGTTACCCATCAATGGTGCAATGGTGTACCTGAAGGACAACCGCGGTGTTACAGTGCGTGCCTATCACACCGATGGCAACTACAACGGATTCTTCTCGTTCTATGACCTGAATCCAGG
>JAGHTV010000305.1 GCA_018065165.1 Candidatus Sodaliphilus fimicaballi
ATAATATTCACTACCTTTGCAATATAATTATGGAAAATTTACCTCAAGACCCTTTCATGCTGGCAAGCTTCATCAACATGAAGCTGCGCGACGAGTATCCCTCGCTCGACGAGTTGTGCGCATCGCTCGACATCAACCGCGAGTGGCTTACCGAGAAACTTGCACAATGTGGCATGGAATACAGTGAAGAAAACAACAAATTCTGGTAATTAACAGTTTAAATTATGAACGGATTTAAAGCATACAAGCTCTCGCTGGCTATGGACTGCGTGTGCATCCTTATCGCAGTCGTAATACTCTATTGTGCTAACAACGCATTGCTGCCCACATGGGCTCTCGTGGTGGGTGCTCTCGTTGCATTTGGCTTCCTCATCTTTGCCATTATGCTACTGATGGTGGCTCGTCGCAGCTTCAAGCAAGGCGAGAAGCAAGAGGTATCGCGCATCGAAGATGCTATCACAAGCGAAGAAAACAAGCCCGAAGAGTAACACTCTAAACACTTCTACAATGACCAAAGTTAAAGCGTTTCTTATTTCAATCGCTATTAATATTGTGATTGGTTTCGTTGCAACATACCTCTATTTAACTAACGGCTGGGTAGTTGCCGAGCTTATAGCAGTAATCACAGTGGTCGACACCATTTGGCTCATGTTCAATATTTTCAAGATTCGCAAAAACGACAACCAAAACGACCTGGAACAATGACATATAAATTCATCTCATGGAATGTAAACGGACTGCGTGCCGTGGTAGGCAAGAACTTTGTCGAGTCTTTCAACGAACTTGACGCCGATTTCTTCTGCCTACAGGAGACCAAGATGCAAGCTGGCCAACTCGACCTCAGTTTCATGGGTTACACCTCTTACTGGAACTATGCCGACAAGAAGGGTTACAGCGGCACTGCCATCTTCACTCGTCACACTCCGCTCAACGTGACTTATGGCATGGGCATTGATGAGCACGATCACGAGGGCCGCGTCATCACCCTTGAGATGGAGAAGTTCTATCTGGTCACCGTCTATACCCCCAACAGTCAAGACGGTTTGAAGCGACTTGACTACCGCATGCAGTGGGAAGACGACTTCCGCACCTACCTGCTCTCGCTGGGCGAGAAGAAGCCCGTAGTCGTGTGTGGCGACCTCAACGTGGCACACAAGGAGATTGACCTCAAGAACCCCAAGAGCAACCGCAAGAACGCCGGTTTTACCGACGAGGAGCGTGCCAAGATGACAACC
>JAGHTV010000381.1 GCA_018065165.1 Candidatus Sodaliphilus fimicaballi
CTATTGTACTTCAAGAACCTGTTCTACACCAAGTTCTCTACTCAAGACGAGCTGGAACAGATATCAAATATGCCCGTCATTGGTCATATCCACCACAACCGCCACGAGGGCGAGTCGCTGGTGGTGCAAGATGGTCGCACATGGAGCATCGTCGAACTCTTCCGCTATGTACGCAACAACATCCAGTTTATGCTTACTGGCAAGGACGATAAGGTCATCTTGGTAACATCTAGCATCAGTGGCGAGGGCAAGTCGTTTGTAAGTCTCAATGTGGCGTCGGCATTTGCCCTGCTGGGCAAGCGTGTGGCTCTGGTGGGACTTGACATACGCAAGCCACGCATTGCCGAAATGCTCGATGGCATCAAGGCTGCTCCTGGCGTAACGGCTTATCTGTCACAGGCATCTACCACGCTTGACGATGTTATCCAGCATGTTGGCAAGGTCAACGGCCTCGATGTGCTGGTGGGTGGTACTATTCCTCCCAACCCGTCGGAACTCCTGCTCAACGCTCGCATGGAACAACTCATCAATGAGTTGCGTGACGCATATGACATTGTCGTGCTCGACACTGCACCAGTGGCAATGGTTAGCGACACATTCTCGCTCACCAAGTGGGCTGATGCAACTGTGTGCGTCACCCGTGCCAACTACACTAAGCGAGCACAAGTCAAGTTGCTCAACCGCCTTGTAGCCGATGGCCGATTGAAGAATGTGGGCCTCGTCATAAACGATACCAAACCTAGCGACGACAACGGTTACGGCTATGGCTACGGCCAGACCGAAGAGTGATTTTTTGTAAAGGTTTAAGAGTTTAATCGTTTAATGGGGACAGTCTAGAAAATCTAGAGAATCTAGAGAGCCTAGAAAAGACCTAAAGAAATCAGCGTGAAAGACTATTCGCCCATATATCAACGCCTGTTCTTTGTCATCTTTTGGGTGACGATGACCTTTGGCTTTATCTCTGAGGAGTTGCTGCCGCCACTGGTCGACTGGCGTTCGTCGGTACTGCTGCTTACCGATGCCCTGTGGGTGGTGCTGGCGTGTCTCACTGTGCGACGCAGGTGGCATCTCATTGCCATTGCCACATTTATGGTGGTGTCGTACTTGTGTACTTGCTTTTTCAACGACCTCTCGGTAGTCTTTTGGGCCAATGGGTTGCGTGATTTCCTAGGGTTATTGTTGGCTTACCCAGTCGTATGCTATTTTATGGGCGACGAGGACCGTCGCAAGCGTTTTGAACCCTCGCTCGACCGTCAGTTGTTGATTTTCCTGTTCTTGCAAGCCTTGTGCGTCACCTACCAGTTCTTGCTATATGGAGCGGGCGACCATGGTGGCGGTTCGCTGGGCAATAACGGCTCGGGACAGATATCGGCGATTATCTACATTGTGTCTTACTACCTGTTGCACAAGCGACTCGATACCGACCATTTCTTTGCCAGCCTCAATGAGAACAGGTTGCTCATATTCCTGCTGTTTCCCACATTTCTCAACGAAACAAAGATAAGTTTCATTCTCATCATCGTCTACTTTGTGCTGCTGTTGCCGCTCGACCGCCGCTTCTTGGTGCGTGCCATGTGGGCCATACCCATTGTGCTGGGCCTTGTGTGGGTGGGCGCAGGCGTCTACACTATGGTGGTGAGGAACTCTGGAGAAGATATTACATCGACAGAGTACCTTACAGAGTACCTCTCAATCGACGACATCGATGAGGCCGAGCAGGGTGCTTTATGGGATATTGAGCAGGGCAACAAGGCCGATGTGCCGCGACTGGCCAAACTCATGTACCTGCCACTGCTGCACACGCTTGAACCCGGCCACGAGGTGGTAGGCTTCGGGGTGGGGCAGTTCAAGGGTGGTACTCAACTCGAGGTGTCGGACTTTGCCGACCGCTACGACTGGTTGCTTATGGGCTCTATCCCCTACCTGTTTCACATACACATACAGCTGGGCATGGTGGGCATAGTCTGCCTCTTTGCCTGGTTGCTGGCGTTGTTCATCATCAAACCATCGTGGAGCACTGGCCGAGACTTGAACATACAGATGTTTGTAGCCATTGTGATAC
>JAGHTV010000200.1 GCA_018065165.1 Candidatus Sodaliphilus fimicaballi
GACCTGAGCATTCCACGTCTCGAACTTGCCTACAATCATGGCATTTTCCCGTGGTTCTCGTTCCGCGACTGGGACGAGCCTGTGTGGTACTGCCCGCTTGAGCGATTTGTTATTTTCCCTAGCGAGATACATGTGTCGCACTCGATGAAGACGCTCATCAACAAGGAGCAGTATCGAGTGTCAATCAACGAGGATTTTACAGGCGTAATAAATGGTTGTCGCACCGTCGACGACCGCTACAATATGCCAGGTGCATGGCTTGGACCTGAGATAGTTAAGGCATATACCAAGTTGCATAATCTAGGTATGGCTGCCAGCGTCGAGGTGTGGGACGGCGACAACCTCGTGGGCGGTCTATATGGCGTTACCATCAACGGTGTGTTTATAGGCGAGAGCATGTTTTCGCGTGTGCCTAGCGCATCTAAACTCGCCCTCATTGGCCTTGCCCGTCACCTCGAGTATCTAGGCTGGAAGATGATCGATTGCCAGATTGAGACACCTCACCTCAAGTCGATGGGCGGACGCTACATTTCCTACGAAGATTATATGGAAATCCTGCAACGCTGATTAATTTCAGAAAAATAGTCAGCAATATACCATTTGTCTCCACGGATTCCACTGTAGCGCTGAAAGCGCATGTGCGGGCTGAAAGTCCGCGTTTTAGAACTTCTAGGGTCAACATGTATTGCTATTAATTAAACCTGATAAATGCCTCGTGCCCATAGGGTGCGAGGTTTTTTTGTTGAAAAACCTAAAATACCGTGTTTTTCGCTTTATACATTGATAAAAAAGTAGTAATTTTGCAACTTAAATGGATTTAATGAGACATTATGAAGAAATTTAACGAATATAACCGATTCAATCTCTCGGAGATCAATAAAGAAATCCTTGAGAAATGGGATGCTGAAAATGTCTTTGGACGCAGCATCAGTGAGCGTGACGGTGCTCCGTCATTTGTGTTTTTTGAAGGTCCCCCTTCAGCTAACGGTATGCCCGGTATCCACCACGTGATGGCTCGTACCATCAAGGATATCGTTTGCCGCTACAAGACCATGCAGGGCTTCCAGGTATGCGCAAGGCTGGCTGGGACACTCACGGCCTTCCTGTAGAGCTTGGCGTTGAGAAGGCTCTGGGCATCACTAAGGAAGACATCGGCAAGAAGGTTCCCGTTGACGAGTACAACGCTACTTGCCGCAAGGAGGTGATGAAGTACACTCGCGAGTGGGAAGACCTCACTCACAAGATGGGTTACTGGGTCGACATGAAGGCTCCCTACATCACTTACACCAACGACTACATCGAGACTCTGTGGTGGTTGCTCAAGCAACTCTACAACAAGGGCCTCCTCTATAAGGGTTACACAATCCAGCCCTATTCGCCCGCAGCAGGTACTGGCCTCAGCTCACACGAGCTCAATCAGCCCGGTTG
>JAGHTV010000524.1 GCA_018065165.1 Candidatus Sodaliphilus fimicaballi
GATGTATTGCGCAAATGCGTTGTCGCCGCCCGTGAGCAGCACAACGACGAGTGTCGCAACAACTATTAATAATATTTTAAAACTTCGACTATTCATTGAAATGTTAAAAATATATAAACCACCCTTTCAAGACGAAATTACATCATCTTGAGGGCTTTCTTGATGGCATCCTCAACACTGATGCCCGGCTCTTGCTTAAATAGCTTTTTCAGAGCCTTTTGCGACATTTGCTGAGTAAAACCAAGCATAACAAGTGCGGCCATAGCTTCCTCGTAAACCTCGCCCGAAGCCTGGCTTGTTTCTTCTATTAACGCATCACCTGCCACTTTTATTTTATCCTTGAGGTCAACAATTATTCTTTGAGCCGTTTTTGCACCCAATCCCTTGACCGATTTCAAGGCTGCAACATTGGCCGAAGCAATGTTTTTCTCAAGGTCGGTGGTAGTCATCGACGAGAGAATCATGCGGGCCGTATTGACACCCACCCCCGATACACTGATAAGGAGCAAGAACAACTCGCGCTCATGCTTGTCGGCAAAGCCATAAAGCAAGTGGGCATCTTCACGAATTGCCTCTTGAACATACAGTCGAATGACCTCCTCCTTGGGGACCTTGGCCAACGAATCGTAAGTGTTGAGCGAAATGTTAATCATATATCCCAAGCCGTGGTTGTCGACAACGGCATAGGCAGGATTAAGTTCGGCGATTGTTCCTTTAATGTAATCGAGCATATATTGGTGTAATTAATGTTTCACAATTAGTTTAGTTGCTGACGATCCTGCAGTCGAGGTAATGGAGAGCAAATATAGACCATCATTTAAGATGCTGCTGAAGTCCACATTCTCGACCGAACCGGTAGAATTGGGTACACGAGCTGCAACCTGTTGTCCTTGCATATCGTATATTGCTATGCTCACACTGCCTGCGGGCAGGCCTGCAATAGTGATATTGCCATTGCCGGGATTGGGATAAACAGAGAAAGGCAATGCGTGAGCATCGGTAACAGCAGCCTCGTTGAGCAAGTACTCAACACCTGCAGCAACATTGAGTTTGCCTGCCCCCCATAGCGAACGGGAAGTAACATATTCGTCTTTCAACGAAGTAATCCTTATGATATCTTTCACCTCCGCAGGACCAAGTGTGGGATTAATCTGCAGCCACAAAGCGATAGCTCCTGAGACCATGGGTGCCGACATGCTAGTGCCATACTGTGACGCATAGGGATACCTCACGCCATTGTGCCATACTGCAGGGGCAGCCCACGAAGTGGCTAGACCGCTAGTAGTATCATAACGATTGCTTGACGAGACAAGCGAGAAGCCCGGTGCACAAACATCGGGACGCATTATGCCACGAGCATCAGGACCATAAGCTGAATAATATGAGATATTGCCTAAAGCAGCACGAGTGTTGACTCGTACTGACCCATCGGCCAGAGGCATATATTTGCGAGTATCATACGAGCCCACTGAAATTGCACTGTCGCCCGAAATCAAGTCGCTTGCCGACATTGCCGACATGCCCGTAGTCATATAACTGTGGCCATTGCGAGTGAAGACGACATCAGAACCACCCCACATCAACAAGCGATCACCAGGATGAGATGCAATCTTGATGGCAGGAACATAGTCGCTCGACAGTGGTTTCAAGTCATACTCGGCAAGGGTGTGGTAGTGACCATTGCACTCCTCTACCCCATTGGCAATGGTTACCTCGCCCGGCTTTTCGAAGTAGCGAGCAAACTCATAGTTATCGACGGTCGAGAGGATGTAGGTTTTGTAGTCATCACCAAGTGCAGGAATAGGCCACGAGCCGAGGATAGCACCTGTAGACTTAGAGACAACCATGAACGAGAATGAATGTGGCTCAGCACTAGAAGACCACAACGAAATCCAACCAGGGAAAGTGCCCTTGTGGTCGCCATAGTTGGCAAGGCAAGTGTACAGAGTATCGGTCACCGCAGTAAATGTATGGTCAATCACATGCTTGCGATTGCCACTATTGCCAGCCGAGACTACACATATGCGGCCAGGGCCTGACATCTCATCCATGAGGCGACACAGTTCAGAAGTTCCATCGTGAGCACCCTCTTGCGAACTGAGGCTCATATTGATTACGGCAGGCTTGCCCATGCGAGTTGCAACATCAAAGATGTATTTGATAGAATTGGCAATGTTGACATCGGTGAGTTGGTCTTCGGGCATTGAGCAGATGACCAAGTCGGCATCGGGGGCAACGCCACTCATACCATTGGCCTTATAACTGCCCGCAGCAGTGCCTGTGGTGTGTGTACCATGAGACTGACCAGCAAAGTCGGTAGTGAGGGCAGCAATTTGCGACGGTGTGTCGTAGTGACTTCCAGGCAAGGAATAACCATCGATAACAGGAGACTGTCCTAGCGAATCGCAAGGCAGATAGGCCGCCAGCACGCGACTGCGACCTAGGTTGTCACACAGGTTGATGTGATTAAAATCGACGCCAGTGTCAATCATTCCCACAATCACACCCTTGCCAGTAACGGGATGGTTAAATATCTCGCCCGAGTGGGCTGGAGCTACATTAGAGTAATAGCGAGCGCTATCGTTGGCAAGTTCAACACGCTGAGCAATATGTAACGAGCGAACCTGACTCATTGAAGCAACCTCGCCAACTGCCATAAGTGGAATGCGAGCGGTAACAGTATTTCCCGTCACACTGTTAATGTCGACACCAGCAGCAGCCAGCCGCTCGATGGTAGTCACATCGTCGACAGTGATGAAAGCATTTACACTGCCCGTTGCTTCCACCTTACTCGGATGCCCCATGTGTGCGAGAGCAAGTCGCGAGCGTGGTGTGAGAGCAGTGTGGGCCTGAGCCAACAATGCAACAACGAGCGATAATATGATAATTAACTGTTTCAAATTCCTAATATAATGTTTATGATAGTATTAACATCGGCAATGTCGACCACATTGTCGTCGTTGACATAGGCACGATTGCCATAGCGCTGGGCATTGTCCATACCCAAAATGATGTTGATGATGGTGTTGACATCGGCAATATCTACCTGACCATCACCATTAACATCGCCTCTCTTGTAACCACTGTGCTCAAGCAGATAGTGCAAACCCGCCGCCGCATCGATGTCGCCATTGGCTCCACGCATGGGATTGCCATCGGCATATCGCTTTGCCGTCTGGGCCATGGCTTCCTTGATTTGGTTGAGTGTTGCACCAGGGCAAGCCTGCAACCACAGGGCAACGATTCCGCTCACACACGGTGCAGACATTGAAGTTCCCGACTTCCTGTACCAATAATGATATTTAGTCCCATCGCTGTAGCGTTGTGAGTAGGTCGTTTTACTGCAATTCAATCCGCTCACGCTCGACACCACACTCACACCAGGGGCATTGATAAAGGGATGAATCGCTCCTGTAACATCGGTGCCATAACTAGAGAATCTAGCCACGCTGCCAATTCTATAACCTGTAGAATAATTCTTGTCTACTGACGGATAAGTCTCGCGAGCCGTTGTAGCTCCCACCGATATGCAATAGTTGCCAGTTGCCATGCCGCTGTATGACCCTTCGCCGGTTCCTGCACTGTAACCAGGCAAACCGAAGTCGCTGAATGAGGCGTCGGTATTGGAATCCCACACATCAACCTCACCACCAGCCTGGCCATGAATAGTAAATGTAAGGAAGTTGCCATAGGTGCATGACGACACCTCGTTTTCCATAATAAGATGGTACTTACCGTCAGAGATGCCTTGACTAATGGTTACCTTGCCTTGCAGCTCATTGGCAAAACCGGGAATTGAACCTATATCAACCACAGTGTCGCCAGTAAAGATACCCGAAGTGACTTTGACGCTGTAAGAATTAATGTCATACACGCCAAACGATACCGCCAGAGGCGAGTTGTTGCGAGAATAGGCGTAGATTTCAGACGAGTTCAATCCTGACACTGCCATGATAGTCGACAAACTTGTGTCGGTAGCCGTAAACTTCTTGTGCAAGTATAACGACTTATCGGCCTCGTTGCCTGACGACAGCACAAAGATTGTGCCGTAACGCTTGTTAAGTTCTTCCATGTATTGCTGAAAGTAGCCAGTTCCGTCGTGCGGACCGTCGTGGCTACCCATGCTTATGTTGATGACACAACGCTTTCCCACACTGGCAGCATAGGCTGCAATATACCTAACGCCACGCACCACATTTACCATGTCTAGATCATTGTTGGGAATGCCCACCATCACCAGTTCGGCACCGGGAGCCATACCGCCATACTTGTCAACAGTAGTTCCCGCTGCAATACCAGCCGTGTGAGTACCGTGTCCCATCGTCTTATCGTCGGTTATGACCGATGCTATTTCTTGTGTGGTAACATACTCGCGTCCTTGCAACACATCTCCATCAACCACAACTCCAGGCCCGCTTTTGTCGGCAGGATGATATATACGCGTGATGCGGCTCTTGCCATTAGCATCATTAAAAGCCATGTGATGATAGTCGATACCACAATCTACCATACCCACAATCACACCACTGCCATCATAAGGCATATCCAGTCCTTGGCCCAGCAGCAACTGGTTGACTTGAGTGTAACTGCGAGCCGAGTCGGTATGAAGATGCACCCTACCCGGTCGTTCCATGTTGCGGATGCCGCTCAACTTTGACACCTTGTTGAGCACATCACGGTCACCCGAAACGACAGCCATGTCGCCAAGCCTAGCATCAATCTTGATGCCATTGCTAGCCATAGCAGCAAATGCAGCCTCGTCGGCAGTGACAAAGGCTTCGATAACTTCATTTGCTCGAGCATGCTTGACACGCGCTCGCATTACAGGCGACATTACCGACTGGGCTGTTGCAGCAACAGCGATAACGACCATTAGTATGAGTGTGTACAGTTTCTTCATTGCAAGTAACAATTAAACTACAAAGTTACTGAAAATAAACGAGAAATAGAATAGCTAAAAACGAAAAGTTTTTACTAACTTTGTAGATTGAAGTATGAACATTCAATTAAACCAAATAATTATGAAAAAAACAGTCGTTTTACTCCTTGTGCTCATGTGCATTATGGGAGTACAGGCCAAGGGGCTGAAAGGTAAAACCATCTACCTGAATCCAGGCCATGGTGGTTACACAACTGGTGACCGCCCCACCGCAACCATCAACTGGGAGTATATGGACACCCTGAGTTTTTACGAGACACGTTCTAACCTGTGGAAAGCCCTTGAGGTGGCAAAACACTTGCGTCAGGATGGTGCCAATGTGATTATGAGCCGCACTCGCAGCGGTTATGTAACCAAGAGCCAGATGGAAGATGGCATTCTCAACGAGAATCAAGAGAGCCACGCAATACCATCAGAGCACAAGGTTGACAAGCGTTTCAACCAAGTCGAGACTGCAGCCGACGAATATGGCCAGCAACAAATCGTGGGATTGGAGCGTATTGCTTGCCAGGTTGACTCAATCAAGCCCGACTACTTCCTGTCGATGCACAGCAACGCTCACAAGAACGGTAGCACTGTAAACTACCTGGTGATGCTGTTCCGTGGCGAGACAGGCAAGCCCTACTTTGAGAATAGCGACAAGATGGCCTTCACAATGTGGCCCTATGTATTTGACAACCCACTGTCGGTGTGGAGTCACTATGCAGCCGACAAGCCCGCCGTTGTGGGTGACATCAGCTGGATGGGAGGAACACCTCCGGGCACTCCCAACCGCACAGGTGCTACTGGCTACTATGCAGTGCTCAAGTTCAACGCTCCCGGTTTTCTCGTTGAGGGTTCGTTCCACACTTACGACCCCGAGCGTCAACGCCTGCTCAACCGCGACTACTGCCGCCTCGAGGGTTTGCGTTACTACCGTGGCATACGAGCATACTTCGACGGCAAGCCCGAGAAGGTTGGCTACCTTGCTGGTACAGTAAAGAGTGCAACCGAGAAGATGAATCACCCCCGCTACACTTACCGCGAGGGCAGCGACGACCAGTGGAAACCCATCAACGGTGCTATGGTTTACCTGATGGACTCACGTGGCGTGAACATCAAGGGTTATCGTACCGATGGCGAATATAACGGCGTGTTCACATTCTTTGGCCTCAAGCCTGGCAAGTACACACTGCGTTACGAGGCTTATGGCTATGAGACACAAACCGAGGAGGTTGTTGTTGAAGCCGACAAGACAACATATGTGCTTCCCAAGCTGAATCGCAAGTAAACATCAGTCGTAGCATATAACAAAAAAATCCTCACACTGAGAGTGAAGTGACCCCGAAAAGTTGGACGTTAAATTAAACGTTAATAATTAAAATCTCTATAGTAGTGAGCTCGGTATTGTGCCGGGCTCATTCCTTTTAATC
>JAGHTV010000505.1 GCA_018065165.1 Candidatus Sodaliphilus fimicaballi
ATATTATACTTAATGATAACATTTGCTCTGAGTTTCATCGCCCTAATTCTAGGGTATTTCATTTACGGCAAGTTCGTAGAAAAGATGTTTGGTCCAGACGACCGACTCACCCCTGCCCTTCGTATCAACGACGGCATCGACTATGTGGCTCTTCCTAGCTGGAAGATATTCATGATACAGTTCCTAAACATTGCAGGAACCGGCCCAGTATTCGGAGCCATCATGGGTATGTGGTATGGTCCGGCAGCTTATCTGTGGATTGTGCTGGGTTGTATCTTTGGCGGTGCAACTCACGATTATATGGCAGGTGTTATCAGTTTGAGAAACGACGGCATAGGTTTACCTGAAATAGTAGGCAAGTATTTGGGAAACACCTTTAAGAATGTGATGCTTGCATTCTCGCTGCTATTACTCATTTTGGTAGGAGCAGTGTTTGTGCTAAGCCCCGCCACATTGCTTTCAGGAATGTTTAGCGACGGGGTGTTCTCGGGTCTACTCGTGTGGATCCTAATCATCTTTGGGTACTATATCATTGCCACAATGATGCCCATTGACAAGATTATAGGCAAGGTATATCCCCTCTTTGCATTTTCCATTATCTTTATGGGCATTGCATTGTTTGTAATGCTCATCATCAAGCATCCACACATACCCGAGTTGTGGGACGGCCTCTATGATATGGGTAAGGCGAAGTTGGGCATTAAGACACCTGATAGCATGATTCCTGCTATGTTCATTACCATTGCCTGTGGTGCTATTAGCGGTTTCCACGCTACACAGTCGCCCATGATGGCACGCTGTCTTAAGTCAGAGCGTCAGGCACGCCCTGTATTTTTTGGTGCAATGATTACCGAAGGTTTTGTTGCACTTGTATGGGCAACAGTGAGCAGCTGGTTCTTCTTCAGCGAGGGTTGGCGCGTTGTGTGTCCTCCCGATGTAGTAGCCGCCTTTACTGCCCAGAGCGAACTCACCGTAACACAGTTCTTCTCGGCACCCAAGGTGGTAATGCACGTGTGCAACGGTTGGTTGGGTGCAGTGGGAGGTCTGTTGGCTATCTTGGGCGTTATTGCAGCTCCCATCACAACGGGCGACACTGCTTTGCGTTCGGCTCGCCTCATTGTTGCCGAGAGCGTCAAGTGTGACCAAAAGCCAATTCTCAAGCGACTCGGTATCTCTATACCCGTTTTCGTTGCAACCTTGCTGATGCTTATATGGCAAATTGACAACCCCGACTCATTCAATGTGCTGTGGAAATACTTCGGCTGGGCTAACCAGACATTGTCGGTATTCACACTATGGGCTATCACCGTATATCTGGCCAGGAAGAGGGCTTTCTACTGGGCAACGCTTGTTCCTGCCATGATAATGACAGGCATATGCACGCTCTTTGTCACCATCAGCAAGCAAACCCTAGGCTTGCCGCCAGTACTTTGCTACTTATTGACAACTATTGCAATGATAGCAACCACTGCGGCCTTCTTCAACTGGCACTATAAGTTCAACAAGCAAGACTGATTACATCGGGTAGAACAATTGAACCACACTTATGGTGATGATAAGATTAATCAGCTTAAGTATGAGACCTAGGCGAGCAAAATCGCCAAAACGATAACCACCTGCTACATATACGAGAGTGTTAGGAGGAGTGGCAATGGGGGTTGCATAGTTGTTTGATACTGCCATCATGAGTGCAATCATAAACGGCATTGGATCTACTCCTAGTGTGGTTGCAGCCTCCCATGCTATGGGGCTGAACATTGCAGCACAAGCAGTGTCGCTAATAAACTCGGTTGTAATTGCAGCGGTAACACTCAGCATGACAAGTACCAGTAACGGGTGAGTCATACCAGTATAAGCAAAGATGTCTTTTAGTATCATCTCGTCTATGCCAGTTTTGTGTATTGCTGTGCCAATGCTCACACTACCCACAAACACGATTAGAATCTCCCAGTCAACTTCCTTAACAGCCTGCTCACTAGTACAGCACTTGGTCAGTATCATAACAATTGCAGCAAGAATACAGCATGTGGGCAAACTCAACACATTAAATGCTGACAATGCCAACACCAGCATCATGATTACAAGGCTAAGATAAGTCCTGGGCGTGGGCTTCACACTTGACAGTGCCTTGGCGTCGCTCTCCATCTCACTAACAGGAGCCTCTCGTGTAGGCAGCCAATTACGCAGCAATATAACCACTATCATACTTGCCAGCAAACAGCAAATAGCTACAGGAAATGGAGCAAATGTGTTCATGGTGTTGCCCGAGTTAGAGGCATAGATGCCTGCAATGATAAGGTTGGGCGGTGTGCCTATGAGGGTGAGCAGACCGCCAAGTGATGCTGCATAGCCTAATGGAATGAGCAACTTAGACGGTGCCATGCCCAGTTTATTGGCCCACATCTTTATCACATCCTTAAACAACGCTGTTGTACCAGTATTACTCATGAACGAGCTGAGCACACCCACGGGGAGCATAAGACGCACTATGGCACTCGCATGATTCTTGGGTTGTCCCATAAGATGGCTGACCATCCATTCAAGGGCACCAGTGTGACGAATGCCCGATACTACAAGGAACAACAGCCCCACAGTGATAATACTAGAAGTGTCAAAACCAAGAAAAGCCTCTTCGATAGTAAGGACACCTGTCACGCTCAGCAGAGCAATAACACAGAAAAAAGCAACGTGGGCTTTTGTTTTGGTAAACAGCAAAGTTAAAAACACACCCACTATAGACAGCAAGGTAATCCAAGCGTCAAAGCTAAGTCCTAAAAATACTATGTCATGCATGGTATAAATCGTTTAGTCTAACAATAATTAATAATTCCAGTTTTTATGGTGCAAAATTAAAATTTATTCTTTTATAAACAATGTCATCTAGGTAAATTCATTATACAATCATCAATTATTTACCGAAACGCCCCACACGCTTGTAGTTTTTGTCGTAAATGTACACACTGTCGGTGTACAGTGAGTCGCTGGCTATAGTTGTTATCTTTGAATAGTCAGTGATGTCAGTAGGTTGAGACTTGTAGTAAATTCTATTCTTGTCTTGTGCAATATCACCATCAATTTGTTTAAAGCTGGCAGCATCGGCACCTGCAACCTCTACTCCTTCATAGTATGCCTTATACTTATCGACGGCATAGGTAACTGACTTGAGAACAAATCCCTCTGTGGGATAAGGAGCGGGACAAAACGATTTATAGTCAGCAATGGGAAACTTTACAAATTCATCAAAGAAGATATAGTAGCCATACTTAGCATCCTTAGCCCAACTAGCATCTTTTTCCTCATCATAAAGCACCTCAAACGATTTCTTGTCGGCAACATTTACGGCAATACCCTTCCAGTAAAAGTCCTTTTCGTCCTCGCCTAGGTATTTATTATGAGGCTTGAATGATGCGGGTGATGCTCCCTCAATCAACTTATCTTCACGGTACACATGACTCTTGTCTTTGCCATAGCAATAAGAGAGCGACTCAAATGTAGCAGCATCAGCGCCCTGCACAGTATCGTTGAGGGTACCGAAGCTGAATGTCCAGTACGACCACACTACAATGCCGTTCTCTACTACATATTCGCCACCATTGCCACACGAAACCAAGGCTATGCTCATTACTGTAGCAATTATATAT
>JAGHTV010000226.1 GCA_018065165.1 Candidatus Sodaliphilus fimicaballi
GTCTATACCGATGTTACAATCGAGAAATTCATGCAAGGCAGTTCTCACATAACATTCAACTCGGTAGCACAATACAATCGTTTTAAAGATCGCATTGACAAGCATAACGCAACTACAGGTCAACACATAAGTTGCGGCCTTCGCATCAACCCAATGTGCTCGGTAATTGAGACCGACATTTATAATCCTTGCACCCCGGGATCGCGTTTTGGCGTTACAGCTGACATATTGCAAGATATCCCAGATGGATTAGAAGGCTTCCACTTCCATGCACTATGCGAGTCAACCAGCTACGATCTTGAGAAAGTACTGGAAGCAGTAAAAGAGCAATTTGGACAATATCTACCCAAATTGAAATGGTTGAATATGGGCGGCGGTCACCTCATGACTCGTAAGGATTATGATGTCGAGCATCTCATATCATTACTCAAGAAATTCAAAGCCGAATACCCTAATTTGAACCTCATACTTGAGCCCGGCAGTGCATTTTGCTGGCAAACGGGAGACCTTGAAGCAACAGTTGTAGATGTTGTTGAAAATTGTGGCATTAAGACTGCAATAGTAGATGTATCATTTGCATGTCATATGCCCGACTGCCTTGAGATGCCTTACAAACCCAAGATCACACAAGCACTTGACGAAGTTGACCAGAGCAAACCCACTTATCGCATTGGAGGCAACTCGTGCTTGAGTGGCGATTACACCGGAGACTGGAGTTTTGACCACGAGCTCAAGGCGGGCGAAAGGCTCACATTTGAAGACATGAACCATTATACTACAGTCAAGACAAGTATGTTTAACGGCATCGATCATCCTGCATTTGTTCTTGAACGACTTGATGGGGCACAAATCTTATTACGCGAGTTCACTTACGAAGATTACAAACAACGCATGAGTTAGGATTTAGGTCTAATATACTTGTATATTAGCCGAAAAAAATGTAATTTTGCATGTTAATTGTAAAACTACATAAATCCCAATGATAAAAAAGAGTACGCTCGAAGAAGTCATCAGCAAAGATCTGGCTGCGATATGGACAATCCTCACCCCCGAGGAGAAACATGTGGTAGCTGACAATTTTATCATTCGCAAGTATAAGAAAAATCAAATCATATATGCCGAGCGCGACGAGCCCACTTACCTGTGGTGTCTTCTCAAAGGTAAAGTAAAATTGATGAAAGATGGCATGGGTGGTCGTCAGCAAATTTTGCGTCTATATCGTCCCATCCAGTATTTTGGGTATAGAGCATTTTTTGCCCAGGAACCCTATGTATCAAGTGCCGTCGCCTTTGAGGAATCGACTGTGGGTACCTTGCCCATGAAGCTTGTTGAAGAATTAATCGACAAGAATCGCAAACTTGCATGGTTCTTTATCCACGAGTTGTCAAAGAACCTAGGTGGCAGTGATACCAAGATTGTCACACTTACCCAGAAACACATTAGAGGTCGCCTGGCCGAAGCACTAACACTTATGCTCGACCATTATGGTTACGAAGAAGATGGCGAAACCATGAAAATCTACATGGCTCGCGAGGATCTTGCCAATCTGTCAAACATGACAACATCAAATGCCATCAGGACTCTGTCAGCATTTGTGCAAGAAAAGATTATAACCGTTGACGGTCGACGCATAAAGATATTGAACGAAGAGACATTGCGTAACATCAGCAAATTTGGGTAATGAAGATAGCACAACAAAAAAGAAAAGAGAATATCGCTGAATACCTGTTATACATGTGGCAGGTAGAGGATATCATACGCGCCTGCAACCGTGACATTGAGGTCATTGACAAGAATGTCATCTCTCAGTATCAAGCCGATGAGGATACCCATGCACAAATGCGTGACTGGTGGGAATCGCTCATAAAGATGATGGAACTTGAGAATGTTAAGGATAAGGGACACTTGCAAATTAACAAGAATGTCATAATACGCCTTACCGACCTCCATCTCGAACTCGTAAAGAACGAGAAATACCCCGACTATGGTGCTGATTACTATCGCACCCTACCCTTCATTGTTGAGTTGCGTGCCAAGCATGGTAACACCGAGAATGCAGCAGGCGAACTCGAAACATGCTTTAACGCACTTTACGGATTGCTTATGCTAAAACTACAGGGCAAGGAAATAAGTAAAGAGACCGAAGTGGCCATGGCACAAATATCTCACTTCCTGGGCTTGCTTGCAGCATACTTTGTAAAATATGAAGCGGGAGAGCTTGAAACAAATGAACTATAACAAAATGAATATATTAGTTACTGGAGCAAACGGTCAATTGGGCAATGAAATGCGCAATGAGCTAAGTGGAGACAGCAAATATAATGTTGTCTATACTGATGTTGCCGAGCTTGACTTGACCAATGCAATGGCATTAGAACAGTTTTTCTCGACACATACTATTGATGTGGTCGTAAACTGTGCCGCATACACTGCAGTCGATGCTGCCGAAGACAATGAAGCAATATGTCGGCTAGTAAATGTAGAAGCAGTTAAACTTCTTGCAACTGCAGCACACAAATATGGGGCAAAGGTTGTACATGTGTCAACCGACTATGTATTTGATGGCAAAGGTTGCCGTCCCTATCGCGAAGATGACACAACATGTCCCCAATCGGTTTATGGCTTCACTAAACTTGATGGAGAGAAAGAACTATTTAATGCTGCCCCCGATAGCGTTGTGCTACGCACCGCTTGGCTATACTCACCCTATGGTAAGAATTTTGTAAAAACAATGCTCACTTTGGGAAGCACACGCGACTCACTTAATGTAGTTGTTGACCAAGTGGGAACCCCTACTTATGCACACGACTTAGCGATTGCAATTAAGGCCATTATTGACGCCGACAAGTGGGTAGCAGGCATTTATCACTTTAGCGACGAAGGAGCAATCTCATGGTACGACTTTACCAAGGCCATTCACCGCATTGCAGGGATTACAACTTGCAATGTATCGCCATGTATGAGCGACCAGTTTCCTGCTAAAGCTGCACGCCCCAATTATAGCGTGCTTGACAAGAGTAAAATCAAGGCCACATATGGCATCACAATACCCTACTGGGAAGACAGTCTTAAACACTGTATAAATCGTATTAAAACTGATGAGTAACGTTAACGAAATATCAAAACGACGCACTTTTGCGATCATCTCGCACCCTGATGCGGGTAAAACAACACTGACCGAGAAACTGCTGCTATTTGGTGGTGCTATCCATGTTGCAGGTGCAGTTAAGTCAAACAAAATCAAGAAAACAGCAACCAGCGACTGGATGGAAATTGAGAAACAACGTGGTATCTCAGTTGCAACTTCAGTTATGGGTTTCAATTATGGCGATTACAAGATTAACATTCTTGACACCCCTGGTCACCAGGACTTTGCCGAGGACACCTACCGCACCCTTACAGCCGTTGATAGTGTAATCATCGTTGTCGATGTAGCAAAGGGCGTTGAGAGCCAAACTCGCAAACTTATGGAAGTGTGCCGCATGCGCAACACTCCCGTTATTATCTTTGTAAACAAACTTGACCGCGAGGGACGCGACCCATTTGACATTCTTGACGAACTTGAAAACGAATTGAAGATTAGTGTTCGACCTTTGAGTTGGCCCATAAACATTGGTGCTAAATTCAAGGGTGTCTACAACATCTATGAACACAGTCTTAACTTGTTCCAACCCGACAAGCAACATGTGACCGACCGCGTTGAGATAGCCGACATTAACGATCCTACTATCGACGACGCTGTAGGTGAAGCCGATGCTGCACAACTTCGCAACGACATCGAACTCATTGATGGTGTTTATCCCGACTTTGAGGTTGAGGATTATCTCGAAGGGCAAGTAGCACCAGTATTCTTTGGTTCGGCACTCAACACATTTGGTGTAAAAGAGTTGCTTGACTGTTTTGTACGCATAGCTCCATCGCCCCGCCCCGTCGAGGCTGAGGAACGCAAGGTAGAGCCCGTTGAGGAAAAATTCTCGGGATTCGTGTTTAAGATTCATGCCAACATGGATCCCACCCATCGCAGTTGTATTGCCTTTGTCAAAGTATGTTCTGGTGTATTCCGCCGCAACGAGGTATACAAGCATGTGCGTAGTGGTAAGACATATCGCTTCTCGGCACCTACAGCCTTCATGGCCCAAAAGAAGGAAATCATTGACGAAGTATATCCTGGCGATATCGTAGGTTTGCCCGATAATGGCATTTTCAAGATTGGTGATACCATAACCGAAGGCGAGGATTTGCACTTCAAGGGACTGCCTAGCTTCTCACCCGAGATGTTTAAGTATATCGAAAACACAGACCCCATGAAGACCAAGCAGCTCAATAAGGGTATTGAGCAACTCATGGATGAGGGTGTAGCACAGTTGTTTGTAAATCAATTCAACAACCGTAAGATTATAGGCACAGTAGGTCAACTGCAGTTTGAGGTAATACAATACCGTCTGTTGCACGAGTATGGTGCCCAATGCCGCTGGGAACCCATTCATCTATACAAAGCTTGCTGGATTGAGAGCGAAGATACCGAAGTTCTTGAAGCTTTCAAGAAACGCAAACATCAGTTTATGGCAGTAGACCGTGAGGGACGAGATGTGTTCCTCGCCGACTCAGGATATGTGCTGCAAATGGCACAACAAGATTTCCCCAAAATCAAGTTCCACTTCACTAGCGAATTCTAATCAATATGGATACAACTATATTAAAACAACTATATGCCCAGCATGTGGGCAGCGAGTGTACCGAGGTTGTAGAACTTCCCGGTTCAGGCTCAAACCGCAGATACTTCCGTCTATTAGGCGAACAGACTCTTGTTGGTGTAATTGGCGAAGTAAAGGAAGAGAATGAGGCATTCCTTTACATGGCACACCAGTTTAAGGGAAAAGGGTTAAATGTGCCTGAGGTTTACCTTGAGAGCGATGACCACATGGCATATATCCAAGAGGACCTTGGCGACAGCATACTGTTCAACGAAATTGAGAAGGCAAGAAAGACGCGCGTTTTTGGCGAGGAAGAAAAGCAACTTATTGCCAAGACCCTACGCCAACTGTGCCAATTCCAGTTTGCTGGAGCCGATGGTTTTGACTTTTCAAAGTGCTACCCTGCTGCCGAGTTCAACCGCCGTTCAATCATGTGGGACCTCAACTACTTCAAGTACTGCTTCCTCAAAGCTACTGGACTTGAATTTCTTGAGGACAAACTCGAAGATGACTTCCAACGCATGGCCGATGTGTTGCTACGCAGTAATAGTGCTACATTCATGTATCGCGACTTCCAGTCACGCAATGTGATGATCAAGAACGGTGAACCATGGTTCATCGACTTCCAGGGGGGACGCAAGGGTCCGTTCTACTACGATGTAGCATCATTCCTGTGGCAAGCAAAGGCTAACTTCCCCAACTCGCTCCGCCAGGAAATGCTTAAGGAATACATCACAGCACTGCGCAAGTACAAACCCGTAGACGAACAATACTTCTATTCACAGTTACGCCATTTTGTGCTATTCCGCACACTTCAGGTGCTGGGTGCCTATGGTTTCAGAGGCTACTTTGAAAAGAAGCCACACTTCATGCAAAGCGTACCTTTTGCAATCAACAACCTACGCGAATTGCTAAAGGCTCCGTATGTGGAATATCCCTACCTCAATAAGATACTCAACGACCTTGTGAATATGTCACAATTCACCGATGGTCTGCAGAAGCGTTCACTTACAGTGAAAGTGATGAGTTTCGCATACAAGAAAGGTATTCCCGACGACACATCGGGCAATGGTGGCGGATATGTATTTGACTGCCGTGCCGTGAACAACCCCGGTAAGTATGACCGATACAAACCATTTACAGGACTTGACGAATCGGTAATCAAGTTCATTGAAGAAGATGGTGAGATTTTCCCATTCCTCGAACATGCATCGGCACTCGTCGACGCCCATGTTAAGAGATTCATTGAGCGCGGTTTCACCAACCTGATGATATGTTTCGGCTGTACCGGTGGCCAGCACCGCTCGGTATATAGTGCACAGTGGATGGCAAAACACATCAACGAGAAGTTCAATGTGAAGGTAGAACTTATCCACCGCGAGCAAAACATTGAGCAGACATTTAATGTAAGAAAATAACTTCAATATGAAGGCAATGATATTTGCAGCCGGGCTTGGTACCCGGCTGCGTCCATTAACCAA
>JAGHTV010000502.1 GCA_018065165.1 Candidatus Sodaliphilus fimicaballi
ATAATATATGAGTATAACAATATTAGGCATAGAATCATCTTGTGACGACACATCGGCTGCAATAATTCAAGATTGCGTCATCAAGTCAAATGTCATAGCAAGTCAACGCGTACACGAAGCTTATGGAGGTGTCGTACCCGAACTTGCATCGAGAGCACATCAGCAGAACATTGTACCCGTAGTGAGCGAAGCTATCAAGCAAGCAGGCTTGACAAGGGCCAATATTGATGCCATTGCATTCACCCGTGGTCCAGGACTGCCTGGTTCTCTTCATGTTGGTACATCGTTTGCAAAGGGATTATCGCTAGCACTCAACATTCCGCTTGTCGATGTCAACCATCTTCATGGTCATGTTCTTGCTCACTTCATCAAGGAGGACGAAAACACGGTAGTGCCCGAGTTCCCTTATCTATGCCTATTAATTTCGGGAGGCAATTCTCAAATCATTAAGGTGAATGCTCCTAATGACATGGAAGTAATGGGACAAACAATTGACGATGCAGCAGGCGAGGCATTTGACAAGTGTGCCAAGACTATGGGACTCCCCTATCCAGGCGGACCTATCATCGATCGTCTTGCAGCCGAAGGTGACGCTACTAAATTCAAATTTGCCAAACCTCATATTCCGGGTTACAACTACAGTTTCAGTGGACTTAAGACATCTTTCCTCTACACTTTGCGCGATGCCCTTAAAGAGAATCCTAACTTCATAGAAGAAAACAAGGCCGACCTTGCAGCATCGTTGCAAAAGACAATCATTGATATTTTAATGGACAAATTCAGCAAAGCGATAAAGGACACAGGCATTAAGACTATAGCCATTGGTGGCGGCGTATCGGCCAATAGCGGAGTGAGAGCAGCTGTAGAAGACTACGCTCGTCGTCACCGATTGACTGCATTTATACCCAAACGCACATTTACTACCGATAACGCAGCAATGATTGCTGTAGCAGGATACTATAAGTTTCTTGACAAAAAATATTGCGATGTGACAGAACCACCATTTGCACGAGTAACAATTTGACACTTTTATCAAACAGCTGATATAGTGGAGATAGACTGTGGTTTATCTCCATTTTTATTGTACATTTGGAAATATCACTTCTTTTTTGTAACTTTGCAAAAAAGATAATTTTAGAGTATGTTTTCTACATTTAGCATTACCGAAACCTTAAGTGCATTTTTAGTATTAATCGGTATTATTGACATTATAGGTTCTATACCTATTATATTACAAATCAAGTCTACAGGCAAGCACGTCAGTGCAACTAAGGCAACCATATACTCGTGGCTGCTTATGGTAGGTTTCTTTTATGGTGGAGACCTAATATTAAAGATGTTTGGTTGCGACATCCAGTCGTTTGCTTCGGCTGGTGCAATACTCATATTACTCATGTCGCTCGAGATGATTCTTGATGTTGAGTTGTTCAAGAATTCAGGTCCCATCAAGGACGCCACTCTCGTGCCTCTAGTATTTCCACTTCTTGCAGGTGCAGGCTCATTTACAACACTCATCTCAATGAAGGCAATGTATAGCGACTTGAACATAATGATAGCATTGGCTTTGAACATGCTGTGGGTGTTTATCGTAATTCGTCTTACCGACAAAATACAAAATCTGCTTGGCAAGAGTGGTATCTACTTCATACGCAAGTTCTTTGGAATCATCCTTATGGCAATTGCTGTAAAGATGTTTACTGAGAATTTCTCACACTTGTGGAAATAATGCATAAAATGTGACAATTTTACGGAATTTAGTTGCATTTATCAATAATTTATGGTAATTTTGCAACACAATTAAGATTATATGTCTCGATTTTATTCATATTATTTTTACTTTTACTTTTATTTTAGCAAAATAAAGGCGGTATCAATTGCGTGTTAAAATTGAGAATAATTTTTCTTTTGAATAAATGATTAACAACAATAACAAGTCCCGCCAAAAACTTTGACGGGACTTTTTAATTATAAACAAAATGGAATTATCAGTTGCCATACAAGGTGTAGCAGGATGTTTTCACGACGAAGCTGCTCGTGAGTATTTTCAAGGACAAGATGTAAATACTGTTCCCTGCGAGACTTTTCACGACATGATGGATGTGCTGCGCAGTGATGCTTCGATGCTGGGAATCATGGCTATCGAGAATACAATTGCCGGCAGTCTTCTTCAAAATCACGAATTGCTACGCCAAAGTAACCATAAGGTGATAGGCGAATTTCGCAAGTACATCTCTCACTCGCTCGTTGCCCTGCCCGGTCAGAGTATTGAAGACATCGTAGAAGTAAACTCACACCCCATGGCATTGCGTCAGTGCGAGCAATTCTTGATGAAGTACCCAAACATGAAACTTGTTGAGACCAATGATACTGCAGGTAGCGCCCAGATTATTTCAGAGCGAAACTTGCGTGGTCACGCAGCTGTTTGTGGCAAGTATGCTGGCGAACTATATGGACTTAATGTACTTGCCGAGGACATCCAGACGAACAAACGCAATTTTACACGATTCCTTATTATTGCCGATCCTGATACTGCCGCCGAGTTCACTCGTGGCATGAAACCTAACAAGGCGTCCATTGAGTTTACTCTGCCGCACAACCAAGGCAGTCTGTCGGCAGTGCTCACAATATTCTCATTCTATGGCATGAACCTTACCAAGATTCAATCACTGCCCATCATTGGCCGCGAATGGGAATATCGTTTCTATATCGATCTCACTTATAGCGACTACACACGATATCGTCAAAGCGTAGATGCAGTAAGACCTCTTATCAACGACTTCAAAATTTTAGGAGAGTATGAAGAAAGCAAACAATAATTTCGCCATTACTCCCGCTCAACGCGTTAGCGAGGTAAAGGAATACTATTTCTCAAGCAAACTCAAGGAGATTGCAGCACTCAATGCACAGGGAGCCGACATTATCTCTCTGGGTGTAGGCGGTCCCGATTGTCCTCCTAGCGATGAAGTCATTGAGACTTTATGCACCGAGGCGCATAAACCCGATGCACACGGCTATCAGCCATATGTTGGACATCCAGCATTACGCGAGGCCTACACGCAGTGGTACGAGAAGCATTATGGAGTCAAGATTGATCCTGCAACCGAGATTCTGCCACTCATAGGTTCTAAAGAGGGCATCCTGCACACAACATTAGCATTTGTCAATCCTGGCGACGGGGTACTTGTCCCAAATCCTGGATATCCCACATACACTTCAGTAAGCCGTCTTGCAGGAGCTCAGATACACTACTATGACCTGACCGAAGAGAATGGTTGGGAACCCGACTTTAACCAACTAGAGCAATTGGCCAGCAACAACATTAAACTCATGTGGATTAACTATCCACACATGCCCACTGGCAAGACTGCCAGCAAGGCATTGTTTGAGAAACTGGTCGACTTTGGTCGCCGTAATGGTATAGTCATAGTTAATGACAACCCTTATAGTTTCATCCTAAACGACACACCTCTCAGCATTATGCAAGTGGATGGAGCACGCGACATTGCAATCGAGATGAACTCATTGAGCAAGTCACACAACATGCCAGGATGGCGTATGGGTATGGTCACATCAAATGCAACATTCATCAATTGGATTCTCAAGGTCAAGTCTAATGTCGACTCTGGTCAATACAAGCCCATGATGCTTGCTGCCGTCAAGGCACTGCAATGCGACGACACTTGGTATGAGAGCGTAAATGCAACCTATTCAACCCGTCGACGTGCAGCCGAGGAACTGATGAAAGCATTAGGTTGTCATTTCGATCCCGAGCAACGAGGTCTATTCCTGTGGGGACGCATCCCTGACAACGAGACAAGCGCCGAGCAATATGCACAGCACATTCTTGACAAAGCAAGAGTATTTGTAGTACCAGGCTTTATCTTTGGCAGCAACGGCAACAGATACATACGCATCTCACTGTGTGCTACCGAAGAAAAGATTAGAGAAGCAATTAAACGAGTTAACGAAAACAAATAAAACATCACATATATGGAACTGTTTAACGATTTACAACCCATTACCTTCCCAGGTATTGACCCCAACAAGCCACTCATCATAGCAGGCCCCTGTAGTGCCGAGAGCGAAGAACAGGTACTTACCACAGCACATCAACTTGCACAAAATGGTGTCAAGATTTTCCGTGCTGGCATATGGAAACCTCGCACCAAGCCAGGCGGCTTTGAGGGTGTGGGTCTCAAGGGCTTACTCTGGATGCACCAAGTAAAGAAAGAAACTGGCATGTACACGGCAACCGAAGTCGCAACCCACGAGCATGTGAATGCCGCTCTCGACGCTGGCATAGATTTGCTGTGGATAGGTGCACGCACTGCCGCAAATCCCTTCGCAATGCAAGACATTGCCGATGCACTGCGTGGTCACGAGGATGTGCCTGTATTAGTAAAAAATCCTGTCAACCCCGACCTGGAATTGTGGATTGGAGGCATTCAACGCATATATAACGCTGGCATACGCAAACTGGGAGCCATTCATCGTGGTTTCAGTGCCTATGGCAAGCACATCTATCGCAACGACCCACAATGGCACATACCCGTGGAGTTACACCGCCGCATACCCGATATTCCCATCATCTGCGACCCGTCGCACATGGGAGGCAAGCGTGAACTCATTTCACCCATCGCACAACAATCACTCGACATGGGTGTTGACGGACTGATGATTGAGTGCCACTGCAACCCCGACGAAGCTTGGAGCGACAAGAACCAGCAACTTACACCTGAAAATCTCAACATAATTCTTAATGCACTTGTAGTGCGTGATACACACATGAGCACAGAAAATCTTGCATCACTACGTATGCACATCGACGAGTGTGACAACGAGTTACTTAACATCCTTGCAAAGCGTATGCGTGTGGCCAAGGAGATTGGCACCTTCAAGAAAGAGCACAATATGCAAATCGTCCAGGCAGCACGCTACGACGAGATTATGCAACGACGCATCAAGCAAGCCGAATCGCTTGGACTTAACCCCGAGTTCATGAAAGAGGTTATGCAAGCTATTCACGAGGAGTCAGTTAATCTGCAACTGTCTCTGTTTGAGGACAACAATCAATAACAGCTATGAACCGAATGAAAATCTTAATAATGGGTGCAGGCAAGATGGGTTCTTTCTTGTGCGATGTGCTAAGCATCGACCATAAAGTAGCCATCTATGACACCGACGTAAACCGTCTGCGTTTTACTTTTAACGCTTTAAGGTTTACTTCAATGGATGAGATAAAGGAATTTGAACCACAGATACTTATCAACGCAGTAACTGTTAAGTATACCATTGATGCGTTCAAGTCAGTTCTACCCTATCTTCCCGAGACCTGCATCATCAGCGACATAGCATCGGTCAAGACTGGCCTGCCCGAGTTTTATAAGAATTGCGGACATCCCTATGTGAGCACTCACCCCATGTTTGGCCCCACATTTGCATCGTTGAGCAACCTTGCCAGCGAGAACGCAATCATCATAAGCGAAGGCGACTACCTGGGCCGAGTATTCTTCAAGGATGTATATAACAGCCTACATCTGAACATAAGGGAATACACCTTTGCCGAGCACGACGAGACCATTGCTTACTCTCTGTCAATACCCTTTGCCAGCACACTAGTCTTCGGTAGCGTGATGAAACATCAGGACGCCCCCGGTACCACCTACAAGCGTCACATGGCCATCGCGCAAGGACTGATGAGCGAAGACGACTACCTGCTGCAGGAAATCCTGTTCAACCCGCACACCAACACCCAACTCGACCTCATCAAGGCCAAACTAACCCGCCTGCAAGAGATAATCGAGACAAAAGACAGTAAAGCAATGAAAGCCTTCCTCGAAGAAGTCCGCAACAACCTGAAGTAATGTCAGTCACTCACATAGGGAACTTAATAAAACAATAGGACTTGTAGCAGTGAATCAACATCACTCACACAAGTCCTATTTTTTTACTCCATCTATGGTTTATTTATAGTCAAAAGATCATAAGGACATAAGGCTTAGCAATAGTGTTGCACGGAGAAGAAGACACTTCCCGACGATAAAACCGTCGGGCACGAGGACGCTATAATCCCGCAGCTGACGCTACGGCACAGGGGCGTTATGACGGAGAAGCGGATTTTCCCCGACGGAAATGCGTAGGGGCACAGTGGCATTATTATCCCATAAGCTAACGCTACAGGCACAGTAGCACTCTTAATCCAATCTGCGAGAGAAGGAAAAAGTTTCGGTATCTCGTGATTTTTTTGTAACTTTGCAGCCGTTTTGGGAAATTGCAATAGTACAAACGCAAATAATTAAATAGATACATATTAACGAAACAAGGAATTTTTAGTAGTGCAAAGGGCGACATCTTTGGTGGTATTACAGCTGGTATAGTTGCACTCCCTCTGGCTCTTGCATTTGGTATTCAGGCATTTGGAGGCATTGATGCACCCGGTGCCAGTTCAATGGGTGCCCTAGCTGGTCTCATAGGTGCTACTATGCTGGGATTTTTCGCATCAATCTTTGGAGGCACACATTCACAAATCAGTGGTCCTACTGGTCCCATGACTGTAATCACAGCCGGACTCATCAGTGCATCGTGGGTTGCAAGCAATGGCAACTTCTCGAGCGTACTCATAGCAATGTCACTTGCAGGATTGTTCTGCGGTCTGTTCCAAATATTATTTGGTATACTCAAGGTGGGTAAATATGTGCGTTATATACCCTACCCCGTCTTGTCGGGCTTCATGAGCGGTATTGGTGTAATTATCATCCTTCAGCAATTATATCCACTCATTGGCTGCAAATCGCCCGTAATGGTTATTGACATGCTGCTGCAACTGCCTAGTGTGATTGCAGGCGGAATAAGTTATAAGGCACTGGGGCTAGGTCTTGCTACAATAGCCATAATCATGGTTATGCCCCGCATTAGCAAGAAGGTGCCAGCAACGCTGGTGGCACTCATCATAGTCACAGTAATTTCTCTTTTCTGTGGCCTAGACGAGAAGTTGACAATCGGCAGCATCCCTACAGGTTTCCCTATGCCTTTCTTTGCTAAGACTGGTCTTGACTTGGGCAGCGTAAACTGGGGGCAAGTAATCAATGCTTCAATCATACCTGGCCTGACACTTGCCGGTCTTGGTTCGATCGATACCCTACTCACATCGGTTGTTGCCGACAATATAACTCACACAAAGCACAACAGCAACAAGGAGTTGATAGGTCAAGGTATAGGTAATGCTGTAGCAGGTCTATTCTGCGGTATTGCTGGTGCAGGTGCAACAATGCGTACTGTGGTAAATGTCAAATCAGGCGGTCGCACCCAACTGAGTGGCGTGATTCATTCACTGCTCTTGCTCTCAATCCTGCTAGGCCTTGGTAGCCTGGTTAAGTATGTTCCACTGGCAGTACTGGCAGGTATCCTTATCACTGTGGGTTATGGCATTATCGACTTTAAGGGTTTCCGCGACATTAAAAATGTACCCAAGAGTGATGCGTTCGTATTACTGACCGTGTTCCTTGTGACTGTGTTTGTCGACCTATTGACTGCAGTAGGCATTGGCGTAGTAATGGCGTGTGTATTCTTCATGAAGAAGATTAGCGATATGTTTGAAAGCCAGTACAGTAGTGAAGAAATGAAGCAGTTTGACAAAGAGAATCCCTGGCCCGATGAGACTACAATGCCCACCGAACTCAAGCACAAGGTGTATGTACAGCGTCTTAACGGTCCCGTATTCTTCGGGTCAGTAACAAAGTTCCAAGAGGTAATGCACGACGTACCTACCGATGCCAAGATTGTCATCATACGCATGAAGCACGTCACCTACATCGACCAAAGCGGTGTTTATGCATTTGAGAGTGCCATCAAGGACCTACAGGCCAATGGAGCCACAGTGCTGATGACTATCGTGCAACCTCAAGCTATGTCACGCCTCAAGCTGGTTAATGTAATCCCCGACCTTATTAGCGAGGACCATTTGTTCCCCACATTTGAAGCTTGTACCGACTGGCTTCGTGAGAACGCTGAGTAAGCATAGATTTAAGGTCTCACAATATATGGGCTGTATTTTCTGTCACAGGAAGATACAGCCCTAAATTTATATCGTAATCTCGCACTTATACAGAGCAGAATGGCACTAAATATAACATCCATGCCTAAATAGTGTAAAAAGGGGCTCAAGTGAGTCATTTTGTTTACTTAAAAGTTGCCCATGACACAAATATTTACGAACTTTGTAAATTGAAATATTAACGCAATTTTATTAGAATGGAAATTACTGCACAACAACTCGCTGCTATGGTCAATGGCACCATTGATGGTGACAGCTCTGTTGTAATCAATAGCTATGCAAAAATAGAGGAAGCTCAAGCAGGCAGCTTGACATTCTTAGCCAATCCCAAATATACACACTACATTTACGATACCAAAGCTTCGGCAGTGCTAGTTCGCAAAGATTTCGTTGCCGAGCATGAGGTAAAGGCTACACTTATACGCGTTGACGATCCATATGCTACCCTGGCAATGCTTCTCAACTATGTAAACAGCATCATGGCTCCCAAGCCTGTAGGCGTAGAACAACCTTCATTCATCAGCGAAGGTGTTGAGTTGGGCGAAGGTGCGTATGTAGGCGCATTTGCTTACATTGGCAAGGGTGTTAAGATGGGAAAAGACGTCAAGATATACCCACAAGTATATGTAGGCGACGGTGTAGAACTGGGCGATGATGTAACCCTGTATCCCGGCGTTAAGATATACCATGGTTGCAAGATAGGCAATCGCTGCATGATTCACGCAGGCACTATCGTGGGTAGCGACGGATTTGGTCAGGCACCTCAAGCCGATGGAACATTCCAGAAGATTGCTCAAGTGGGTATCGTAATCATTGAGGATGATGTTGAAATAGGTGCTAACACCACTATCGATAGAGCAACAATGGGTGCAACAATTATCAAGAAGGGTGTTAAACTTGACAACCTTATCCAGATTGCACATAATGTAGAGGTAGGCGAAAATACAGTAATGGCAGCTCAAGTGGGCGTAGCTGGTTCTACTAAGATTGGCAAAAACAACATGTTTGGCGGTCAGGTGGGTGTAGCCGGTCACATTACCATAGGCGACAACAATGGCATTGGTGCCCAGAGTGGTATACCCAACAGCGTAGGCAGCAATCAACGCATCATAGGTTCTCCCGCTATTCCTGCCCTTGAATTTGCTCGCCAATGCGTATACATGAAGCGACTTGGTGATATGACCAACGACATAAAAACACTCAAGAAAGAAATAGCAAAAAATTCATAATAAGCAAATAATATTACAATTATACATCACAATGAAACAACGTACATTAAGTAGTGAATTCACCCTAAGCGGCAAGGGTTTACACACTGGTTTACACATTGACGCAACATTCAAGCCAGCCGAGGTAAATACAGGTTATGTATTCAAGAGAATGGACCTCGAAGGCGAGCCTATGATTGAGGCAGTTGCTGAAAATGTAGTAGAAACAACACGAGGCACAGTGATTGCTGCCCGTGGAAACAAAGAAGCAAAAGTAAGCACAATTGAACATGCACTTGCAGCACTTTATGCATCGGGCATCGACAACTGTATTATCGAGGTTAATGCTCCCGAGCTCCCCATCCTGGATGGCAGTGCTATTGAATATGTAAACAAAATTGAAGAGGTAAGTTATACCGAGCAAGAGGCCGAGAAGGACTACTATGTTGTTAAGCAACGCATAAAAGTAGTGGATCCCGA
>JAGHTV010000519.1 GCA_018065165.1 Candidatus Sodaliphilus fimicaballi
CATGTATTTAAGCAGTGCTGCATAGTCATGTTTTTTCCTTTTCTTTTCTGACATAATAAAACCCCGAAAGTTTTTTGTCTAACTTTCGGGGTTCATATCACAGGCATGGAACTTTTTTATAATGTCTGGTTGTAAGGCTGTGTTGTTACTTTGTGAGGTTGAAACCTACGCGTACGCCGTCAAACTCTGAGCTGATGTCGCCTACGGTCTTGAGTGTGCCATTGCCTGTGAGGGCTGTTGCCGCCTGGAGCAGGGTGAGCAGTTTCTTTGACTCAAATGTGATGGCGATGCCCTTGGTTGTGCGGGTTACATAGCCTGTTTGGCTGAAGAGTGATGTCTTGAATGTGACTGCACTCTTGCTGGGGTCGTAGGTGTAAGTGCCACCCAGGGGGATGTTGCGCACCTGTGCACGGAACTCGCCATTAGCGCCAAAGACAAAATATGTGTTGTTCACATTGATGCCCACATTATTATATACGGGAACCAGTTTCTCCTTTACCTTGCCGGCTGCAACGGCACCTCCGGCCTGAGCCAGCAGTTTCTCGCTTGTAAATGCACATCCGGGCTCGGCATAGTTCCATTGGCCCACGAGTTGGTCTTGTGTGATGGTTGTCTTGCCAATGACGAAGTCGAGCAGGCTCTCGGCTGTGTTAGCGTTGGCCAGGCCGCCAAGGACGCCGTTCAAGATGTTGCCCAGCCCTTGTCCGTTGCCATTTTGTGTGCCGCCGAGGCCGCCTAGATTTCCCATATTGCCACAGCTTGTAGCCAGCAGGGCGATGGATGCAATGATAGTGATATATACCTTTTTCATTTTGTAGTAAATTATGTGTGTATTAATAAATGTGCCTATTACTCATATTGCGCCAGTGCGCGTCGCATCTCCTCGCGTATTTGCGTCTTGAGCTCGGGAGGGGAAATGACCACTACATTTGACCCCATCGAGAGCAGCCTCTCGCGCAGGTCATAGGTGAGTCGCATCTTGAAGGTGAAAATCGAGTATCCGCCCGATTGTACCACTTCTTGCTGTGACTGGTGCAGTGGCACGGCACGCATGTACTTGGCCTGTACAGGCTCCACGCGCAGCATGATGTCCTTGGGTTCGTTGTTGTTGGTAGTGATGCCAAAACAGTCCTTGAAGAACTCTTGCGGACTGAAGTCGGGGGGCATGACAAATGGCCTGTCGTAGAGTATCACGAGGTCCTTCATGCGGTCGAGTGCATAG
>JAGHTV010000552.1 GCA_018065165.1 Candidatus Sodaliphilus fimicaballi
AATGTATCAACCTCTTGTTGCCGACAGTTGCGTCGAGGCTCAGAACAATCTTGCTATCTCGCTGTACAACGGCAAGGTAATCGACGAGAACAAACCCGAGGCCGTGAAGTTGCTACAAACTGCTGCTGCCGACTCGTCGATGGTCAAGGCTCGCTACAACCTCGCACTGGCCTATATGCAAGACGACGATATCACTAACGATAAGGAAGTCATCACACTGCTCACCGAGGCTGCCGACTCATCGATGGCCAGTGCCCAGTTCAACCTGGCGCTGTGCTACGACTTTGGCAAGTTTGTCGAGGTTGACCATTCCAAGGCTCTCGACTACTATATGGCTGCGTCTAAGCAAGGCCTTAAGCGTGCCAAGTGTGCCGTTAACGCTTGCTATGCCGACACCGTGGGTGCAACCGAGCTCTATCGCTTCGACGACGTGATGCTGCGCGATATGAGCAGTTGTGGAGCATTTGAAGGCGATAGCCTCACTGCACAACAAGAGGCCTTCAACAAGGTACTCAACGTGGCTCATGGCACTGGCGAGCGTGCGTCAATCAAGGGCAAGGCTTACGAATTTTGCCAGGATGTAACCACCAGCGACGAGGCTGCATCGTGCCTGCATGCAATACTGTTTGTACTGCTCAACTGGTGCTTTGGCTTCATCCTTTACAAGAAGAAAATTTACATAAAAATATAATAACACTTAAAACTCTAGAAACATGATTTTAATCGCTGACTGCGGATCTACCAAGATTGATTGGTGTCTGCTTAATGGAAATGAGAAAGTTGCTCAAATCTTCACTGTTGGTATGAATGCTTTGATGCTCACTCAAGAGGAGATGACTGAACGCATCAAGAACGAGCTCATGCCCCACATCGTTAACTACAAGGTAGACGAGATCTACTACTACGGTGCAGGTATCATCAGTGACGAGATTAAGGGTAATGTGATAAATGCTCTCAAGGCTAACATCCCTACTGCAACCAAGATTGAGGTTGACAGCGACCTGCTGGCTGCTGCACGTGCACTGTGCCAACACGAGCCTGGCGTAGCTTGTATCATGGGTACAGGCTCTAACTCTTGCTACTACGATGGCGAGAAGGTTGTTGACAATGTATCTCCCCTTGGCCCTGGGCGACGAGGGTAGTGGTGCCGTACTGGGCAAGCTCCTCGTGGGCGATGTTCTCAAGAAGCAACTTCCCGAGCACATCTGCGAGAAGTTCCTCAAGGAGTATGACCTTGATCGTACTAAGATTATCACTGCTGTCTATCGTCAGCATCCTGCTAACCGCTTCCTCGCTCAATTTGCTCCGTTCTTGCAGAACAATATGGACGAGCCCGCTGTACACGACCTGGTAGTGAATGCTTTCACTGCATTCTTCAAGCGCAATGTGGCTAACTATAAGAACTACAAGGAGCTGCCCTGCAACTTCGTAGGTTCTATCGCATTCTATCAGAAGAAGGCTCTCACCGAGGCTGCCGAGGCTCTGGGTATCACCATTGGTACTATCATCCAGGCTCCCATGGAAGGTCTCATCAAGTTCCACTCTAAGTAAGAACGCTGCGCTTAAGAACGGGCTGACGCCCTTTAAGAACGCTGCGCTTTAAGAATGGGTTGCGCCCTTTAAGAATTTAAGATTAAAGAATTTAAGATTTTTTTTGAGAGACCTCTCGAGATTTCGAAATATCGATAGCTCGTTAGTTCGATAGTTCAATAACTCGAAATTTCGCCCCTCTCAATATTAAACACTCAACATTAAACATTCAACTAAAAAAATATGGCATTTGTAAAAATAAGCGAACAACCATCTCTCTATAACGACCTCGAGAAGAAGTCGGTACACGAATTGCTTACCGATATCAACCGCGAGGACCACAAGGTGGCCGATGCTGTTGAGAAGGCTATTCCCCAAATCGAGAAACTTGTTACTGGTATCGTTGAGCGCATGAAGAAGGGCGGTCGCCTCTTCTACATGGGTGCAGGCACCAGTGGCCGTCTGGGCGTGCTCGATGCAAGTGAGATTCCTCCCACATTCGGTATGGATCCAGGTTGGATCATCGGCCTCATCGCTGGTGGCGACCATGCATTGCGCAACGCAGTTGAGAACGCCGAGGACGACACCGTTCAGGGTTGGAAGGACCTCCAGGCATTCAACATCAACGAGAAGGATACCGTTGTGGGTATTGCCGCTTCTGGTACTACTCCCTATGTTATCGGTGCTCTGCGCGACGCTCGCGCTCACGGCTGTCTCACAGCATCTATCAGCAGCAACCCCGAGTCTCCCGCAGGCGAGGTTGCCGAGATTGCTATCGAGATGGTAGTAGGCCCCGAGTATGTTACTGGCAGCTCTCGCATGAAGAGTGGTACTGGCCAAAAGCTCATTTGCAACATGATCTCTACCAGTGTCATGATTCAGATGGGTCGCGTAAAAGGTAACAAGATGGTAAACATGCAGCTCTCTAACGCTAAGCTCGTCGACCGCGGCACACGCATGGTCATCGAGGAGCTCGGTCTTGAGTATGAAGAGGCAAAGCGCCTGCTCCTGCTCCACGGCTCAGTAAAGAAGGCTGTTGACGCCTACAACGAGGCTAAATAAAACAAGATTGCAATGAAACGCATCGTCCTAATGCTGCTCGCTGTGCTGGCAATCGTGCCAGCATG
>JAGHTV010000263.1 GCA_018065165.1 Candidatus Sodaliphilus fimicaballi
ATATCGTCACTGTTCAAAACCTGAACAGCGAGACACCCGACCGCAAGCAGCAACTGCGCAACGATGTGGTACTCATCCAGCAATCTATTGAACAAAAGAAGAAACGCCTGGCCGAACTTGAGAAGCGTCTGAGTCAGTCAACCAACTATAGCGATGACATGAAGAAGACAATTGAGAGCCTCAAGAAGCAACTCGCTACACAAGAGAGCACAATCAACGACCTGCGTACCCAACTCGCTGCTGCCCACATCGAGATTAACAACCTCAACACTCGCGTTGACTCGCTCAACACAGTGAATGCAACAGTAAAGCAAGAGAAAAAACAAGCTCAAGAAGAAGCAACCAAGATGGCTAATGAACTCAACACTTGCTTCTATGTAATAGGTTCAAAGAAAGAACTTAAGGCTCACAAGATCATCGAGACAGGCTTCCTGCGCAAGACCAAGATTATGGAGGGCGACTTTGAGAAGTCATACTTCACCAAGGCCGACAAGCGCACACTGGGCGAGATTGCACTGCACAGCAACAAGGCACAGGTGATGTCGAAGCATCCCGCCGAGTCATACACAATCATTGACACCCCCTCGGGCAAGGTTCTCAAAATCACTAACTCGACCAAGTTCTGGGAGGTATCTAACTATCTTATCGTGAAAGTAGACTAACATACCCACACACGATATCTAACCTTACAAGGGTGTGTCGCAGCAGCGGCATACCCTATTTGTTTTATTAGGAGGAGAAAATGGGGAAATAGTTGTCGCCAATAGGGGAATTTTCATTAACTTTGCATCAATTATGATGGAATGGTTACATAGCGTAGTTGTTGAGCACTCGGCAGTCCAAGCCGTGATAGTGCTCTCGTTGCTGTGTGCCTGTGGATTATCGCTGGGCAAACTCAAGGTGAGAGGAATCTCGCTGGGTGTTACCTTTGTGTTCTTCATGGGCATCCTCGCCGGTGCACTAGGACTATCCATTGACTCGCAGATGCTGCGCTACGCACAAGACTTCGGTCTGGTACTTTTTGTTTACGCACTTGGTTTGCAGGTGGGTCCCGGTTTTTTCAACTCGCTTCACGATAGCGGACTATCACTCAACCTGCTATCGCTGTGCGTGGTGATACTGGGATTTGTAATGACTGTGCTCATGCCGTGGACTTGCGGCATCAATCTGGCCGATGCTGTGGGTATCATGTGCGGTGCCACTACCAACACTCCTGCACTGGGTGCTGCACAACAAACACTGTCACAACTGGGAGTATCGTCGAGCGGAGCGGCTCTGGGTTGCGCCGTTACTTACCCTATGGGTGTTGTGGGCGTGATACTGGCCTTGATATTCATGCGCAAGCTTATGGCCAAGACCAACCATCTTATCGTGAACGACGACGAGGACGCTGACACTACATTTATTGCCGCTTATCAGGTACACAATCCTGGCATATTTGGCAAGGAAGTGGCCGAAGTGGCTAACATAAGTCATCTGCAATTTGTTATCTCACGCCTGTGGCGTAATGGCAAGGTATCAATACCATCGTCCAAGACGGTTTTGCTTGAAGGCGATCGCCTGCTGGTAATCACCAACGAGGAGGACTCTAGCGCCATGACCATACTCTTTGGCGAGCAAGAGACTACCGACTGGAACAAGGACGACATTGACTGGAACGCAATAGACAGCAACCTGGTGTCGCAAGCCATACTTATAACCAAACCCAAGATTAACGGCAAGCGACTGGGCTCGTTGCACCTGCGCCGCCACTATGGAGTGAACATTAGCCGCATTAACCGCAATGGCGTGCAGCTACTGGCCACCCCCAACCTGCGACTGCTGCTGGGCGACCGACTGATAGTCGTGGGCGAAAAGGAGTCAATCAAGAATGTGGAGAAGGTGCTGGGTAACGCTGTTGCCGACCTAAACGAACCCAAGTTGATATCGGTATTTGCCGGCATGACACTGGGATTGCTGCTAGGTTGCATACCCATCATGATACCGGGCATATCAATGCCAGTGAAACTGGGCTTGGCAGGTGGTCCCATCATTGCAGGTATATTAATGGGTACCTTTGGACCACGCATCCACATGAACAGCTATACTACACAGAGTGCCAACCTCATGTTGCGTGCCATAGGTCTGGCACTGTATTTGGCATGCCTGGGACTTGACTCAGGTCCTGAATTCTTCTCAACAGTTGTGCGTCCCGAGGGACTCGCATGGCTGGGAGCAGGCTTTGCGGTGACTATAGTGCCAGTGCTCATTGTGGGCATCATTGCCTTGAGAATAATGAAGATAGACTACGGTACTGTGTGCGGCATGCTCAGCGGAGCTATGGCTAACCCTATGGCCATGAATTACTCGACCGATGTATTGAGCAGTGACCGACCGAGCCTCGCCTATGCAACAGTTTACCCACTTAGCATGTTCATGAGGGTGATACTGGCGCAGGTAGTGCTACTGCTATTCCTGTAAACAACCATAACAGCATATAACCTTTATACCTCTGACCCATATCAATGACAAATAAAACCAAAGGATTTATATCGGCGATGGTATCGTCAAGTGCATTTGGCATGATACCACTATTCTCCATGCCTGCTCTCAATGCAGGTATGACTACACTCTCAGTAGTTACTCACCGCTATGCCATTGGTAGCATATTCATACTCTTGCTCATGCTGTGGCAGCACGAGAACCTAAAGATACAATGGGGCGATGTATGGCGCATTTTCATTCTCGCCATATTCAACAATCTGGGAGCCCTTACACTGATTTATGGTTACCAGTTTATGGACAGTGGCCCCGCAACAACACTACAGTTCTCCTATCCTGTGTTTACCTGCATCATAATGATGATGTTTTTTCATGAGCGCATCACATGGCGTACAGCCATAGCCATTGCACTGGCTGTAATGGGCGTAGCTTTCCTCTCGGGTTGGCAACCAGGAGAATCAAATGTCTCAATAATAGGCGTTGTCATCGAGTTGCTGGCAGGTCTTACCTATGCCGTATATCTCGTGCTGGTTCCTGTGCTCAAGGTGCGCAACATTGAGAGCAGCAAGCTCACATTCTATGTGTTTGTCATCAGCACCTTGCAACTGCTTGCGGTTGCACCGCTGTGTGGTGGCATAGAAGTAGCCCACACCCCGTCGCTGATTACAAGCCTAGTACTGCTTGGCCTTATCCCCACGGCTATTTCCAACTACACCCTCATTCTTGGCCTCAAGAAGATAGGCAGCACACTCACATCGATACTTGGCGCACTCGAACCCCTTACTGCAATGATTGTTGGCGTGTGTATCTTTGGCGAACGCTTCACCCTCATCATTGGAATAGGCTTTGTCGCAATCATCACCTCAGTAATGCTCCTCATCGTCCCGGCAAAGACCACTAAGAATTGAAGATAAGTCGCGTACTTTCAGCACGCATCATTTTCCTATTCATGCCCGAGGGTTACGCTCACTAGCGTTCGCTGCACCCTCGGTTATTATAACCACAAGTGGTCGTACCTTCGGCACGAATATATTATCAATCAAATTTCATCGAGGGCGACCCAATTGAATTGATTTTCATATCTATATTGAAAAACCTCTCTAATCGTTGTGATACAATATGGTATCTATCCACATAATACATTGTGTGTGCTCATGATGTGTGTTATTTATATATCAGCAGGTTAAACTGAGGGTTATACCGTGTATATAATCGTGCCAAAGGCACGACCAACTTTTGTTGGTTTTAATAACCGAGGGTGGAGTGAGCATAGCGAACGAAACCCTCGGAAAGTCGTAATACAAACAAAGCGTGCTGGAAGTACGCGACTTACTCCTCTTGCAAAAAGTACTTTTGATCAACTTTGATACCAGACTCTTCAAGCAGTTTTAAATACTCATCACGGAATGAAAATACTTTATGGTGGTCTTTTTGTGACATTATGTATCGAATAATTATGTCTTTGTCTCGATAAGTATATGTCAATGCCGCATATCCTGTTGCCCAACTTCCAAATTCAGGAAACTCTTTACTATGGCAAAACCGCTTGCTTGAAGATACTTTTATTTGTTTTACATAGTCGGCTATACATATTGAGGGAGGAATGGAAACCAATATATGGATATGCTCTTCCATTCCTCCAATTCGATATATTGTACACCCCATGTTTTCGCTCTGAGTATATATGTAGTGATACATCAATCGTTCATTGACTTGGTTTATAGCCTTTTTGCTATTCTTCGTTCTGAAGATTATATGGTATAAAAGTTGACTATATGACATTGGAGTTTATCATCTTACTCTTTATGGTGTGCCTTAGGTTGTCATGATTACCTCTTGCGGCGTGAGGCGAGGAATGCGAGGAGGATGATTAACGCTAAGCCTCCGCCCACTAGGTACCACATGTTTTCCTTGGC
The DNA here is from genome assembly GCA_018065165.1 of Candidatus Sodaliphilus fimicaballi. Taxonomy (GTDB): domain Bacteria; phylum Bacteroidota; class Bacteroidia; order Bacteroidales; family Muribaculaceae; genus Sodaliphilus; species Sodaliphilus fimicaballi. Next base: position 4,398 of record JAGHTV010000263.1, read on the forward strand.
CCAGTCGGCATTGATTGAGGGCAGGTCTATACCTCCACTTGCGATTGAGTCAGCCTGGATTGAGTCGTTGTCCTCATCGGTGGGAACAACGGGTGTAGGGTCGCTCGACACTTCGGGGTCGGCATACTCTACCTTATATAGATTAACAGCATTGCCACCAAGACCGCTGCGGGCTTGTGATGTCACAACAACAAAGCTACCGTCGCTTGAGATGTGAAGACCCACGGGGTAAGAATCGACCGTAATCTGAGCCACAGTCTTCATGGTGCGGGTATCTACCACATAGAGGGCACTTGCCGAGTTGCAGGCGGCAAACACATAGTTGCCACTGGGCGACGCCTCGATGGTGCGAGCACCGCCTCCTACCTTACATGTTTCCCAACCACCCACTGTGATTGCCTTGCCTGAACGATGCTCAATGGCATTGATTACGCTATCTAACTTGATGCGAGTCACAAGACCTGCAGCATTACAACTAGCATAGAGGTAACCGTTCTTGATGATAAGGTGACGAGCATTGCTTATGCCACCTATCTTGCCCAGATATTCACGAGACTTCACATCGATGACAGCGATACCACCACCACCCATACAACCTACGAGCAGGTACTTATCGTCAGGAGTAAACACTGTGCCTCGCAAGAGCAATCCGCTGTTGCCATCGCGATTGACTGCACTAGTGAGGCTGAAGTTTAGTTTAAGCTCATAGTCAACAACGGCATAGGGCAAGTGGTGCCAGTTTACTGGGTCCTTGTCGCTGATGTCAACAAAACCAACGGTGTTATTGCCCCAGTGTGTCACAGCCACGAGCTTGCTGTCGTGCGATGCTACAATCATCTTGGGCAGCGGACCGGTCTCCATCATGCGCACGATACTGTCGGTCTTAGTGTCGATGATAGCAATGGCGCTAGGATCCTGAGCATTGATATCAAACGTGCGGCGATAATAAGGCACCCACAGGTAGCGACCACCGTGCGAGAATGTGCTCTCTACCGGCTTGCCGCTGAACGAGCGTGATGCTCCGTCGGGGTAGTGAGTAAACTTGTAGTAACCGCTGGGAGTGTTCCACAATGCCCCCTCGCCTGAGTTGAAGGTGTGGTGAATCACCTTAACCTTCTTGTTGGTAGCCATGTCATAGACCACTGTAGCACAACCCTCAAGAGAGTTGACATAGTAGCGTGAGCCATCGGGATGGAAGTTGACCGACTTGGGCGAGTGTACATCTACATCGCGTGTAGCTGTATCACTCCAAGCGAAGTTCTGCTTTTTACCTATATTGGTGATAGTAATTTTGCCGTCGGCCGATGTAACCTTGTCGCCAATGCGAGAATGATGAACAGGAGGCTCGGCAACGAGTACTATGGTTGTCAATAGTGCAACAAAAGTAAAAAACAAGCGGTATTGAATAGTTTTCATAATAAAAAATCTTATTTTTTTTGCAAAGATAGTGTAAAGTTGTACAAAGTAAAAAAATTATCGTAACTTTGTGAGTTAAAATACAAAATATATTTTGAGTATGAAATCAGATAGTGTAGTTATCATACCTACATATAACGAGATTGAGAACATCGAGAAGATGATAGAAACCGTGCTCGGCATTGAGGAGCACAACTTTGATGTACTCATCATTGACGACAACTCGCCCGACGGCACAGGTGCAACTGTTGATGCCATTGCTGCACGCGAGGAACGCGTTAACATCATCCACCGCACAGGCAAGCTGGGATTGGGCACTGCCTACATCACAGGCTTCAAGTGGGCACTAGAACAAGGTTACCAGTACATCATCGAGATGGATGCCGACTTCTCGCACCCACCCCGCAAGTTGCTCGAGCTGCAAGATGCGTGTGCCAACAAGGGTGCCGATGTAGCGGTAGGTTCTCGTTACCTTACAGGTGTGAATGTGGTTAACTGGCCCATGGGACGCGTACTCATGTCTTACTACGCGTCGGCCTATGTGCGCATCGTTACAGGACTTAAGGTGCGCGATACCACAGCTGGATTTGTATGCTATCGTCGCGAGGTGCTCGAGGCTATGGACCTTGATTCAATCGAGTTCAAGGGCTACGCCTTCCAAATCGAGATGAAGTTCACTGCCTATCGCATGGGCTTCAAGATTCAGGAAGTGCCCATCGTTTTTGTCAATCGCGTGCTCGGCACCAGCAAGATGAACAGCAGCATCTTTGGCGAGGCAGTGTTTGGCGTCATGAAGCTGCGACTTGAGGCAATCACAGGTTCAAAGAAATTCAAGCGTCGCAACAAGGCTCTTAAGGCTTAAAAGTATGGAACTTATACACAACGGAATCATAGTAAACGAAAACCTCGCCGAGCGGGGTTTTCTCGTGATAAATGGAGGGTTCATTGCCCGTGTTGGCAAGGGTAACCCCAGCGAGGAACTCATCGATGTGTGCGATACCGTGACCGATGTTGAGGGCGCCTACATCATTCCTGGCGTCATTGATGACCATGTACACTTTCGCGAACCAGGCCTTACCCACAAGGCAACCATTGCCAGCGAGAGCCGTGCAGCCGTTGCTGGTGGCGTGACATCGTTTATGGATATGCCCAATGTGAAGCCCGTGACCACAACTCTCGAAGCGCTCGACGACAAGATGCAACGCGCTGCCAAGGACTCGGTGGCCAACTACAGTTTCTACATAGGTGCCACCAACGACAACATCGACACCCTGAAGCAAGCCGACTTCAATCGTGTATGTGGCGTCAAGGCCTTCATGGGTTCATCTACTGGTGGCATGCTAGTCAACGACGCAAAGACCCTGAAACGCATCTTCAGCGAGATACCTGCTATCGTTGCCGTTCACTGCGAGGACGAGGACATCATTGCTGCCAACCGCAAGGATCTTGTAGAGAAGCATGGCGATGAACTGCCAGTGACCATGCACACCGCAATACGCAGCGAGGAAGCCTGCTACAAGAGCACCAGTCGTGCCGTGGAGTTGGCAAAGCAATGCGGCACACGCCTGCATGTGATGCACATATCTACTGCCCGCGAGCTCGAACTCTTTGACCCAAGCAACAAGAACATATCATGCGAGGCTTGCGTGGGTCACCTGTGGTTTAGTGACGAGGATTATGAACGTCTAGGCAACCGCATCAAGGTGAACCCCTCAATCAAGACCGTGGCCGACCGTGACGCGCTGCGCAAGGCCGTTGCAAGTGGCAAAATCAACATCATTGCCACCGACCACGCTCCACATTTGCCCGCTGAGAAAGAAGGAAATTGCATAACTGCAGCATCGGGAATGCCTATGGCACAATTTTCGCTAGTAACTATGTTAGAACTGGTCGAACAAGGCGTGCTGAGCATTGAGACAGTAGTAGATCGCATGTGTCACGCACCCGCAAAGTTATTTGGCATTGACCGCCGCGGATATCTCCAGGCTGGCTATTATGCCGATGTCGTGGTAGTGAAGCACAACGATGCTGCACACACAATAAGTGACGACGATGTGCTCTCACTGTGCCAATGGACACCACTCACAGGCACCAATGTTCACCACGAGGTAGTTCTCACCTATGTCAATGGTCACAAAGCCTATGACCACGGTGAAATTAGTAACGAGATAAACAGTAGACCTCTGAAGTTTATCAGAAAATAACATTGTATGGATTCCAAACCTAATGCACAACTGCAGGGCTTGACCTCACAACAGGTGATTGAGAGTCGCAGGAAGCATGGCGAGAATGTTCTCACCCCTCCCAAGCGTCAATCGCTGTGGTCTCAGTTCCTGGAGAAATTTGACGACCCCCTTATCAAAATTCTCTTGGTAGCACTACTGCTCTCAATGGGTATTGCTATATATGAATATTTCTTCATCAGCCACTCATTGAGCGTGTTGCTTGAACCAACAGGCATTTTCATCGCCATCGTTCTGGCCACACTTGTGGGATTTCTTGTTGAGGTTAATGCCAACAAGAAGTTTGACCTGCTCAACAAGACTAACGACGACATTCAAGTTAAGGTAGTACGTGATGGTGGCGTTACTAGCATCCCGCGCCGCGAGGTAGTTGTGGGCGATATAGTCATTCTTGAAACAGGCGAGAAAGTGCCAGCCGACGGTGTGTTGCTCAATAGTATGCAGATGAGTGTAAATGAGAGTAGTCTCACAGGCGAACCACTTGCACACAAGTCACACCGCGAGGAGGATGTAAAGGCTAACACACAAAGCACATACCCCATGAACATGGTGCTGCGTGGCTCAACTGTGGTAGAGGGCCATGGTGTGATGCAAGTTGAACTTGTGGGCGATAGCACCGAGTATGGCAAGGTGTTTACCGACTCACAGATTGACAACAACCTCGAGACTCCACTGATGAAGCAATTTGACCGCCTAGGCCGTATCATCGCCTACGGTAGCTACATCATTGCAGCACTCATTGTGATAGGACGATTTACTGTATTCTTCATCAGCGGCATACCCGAGGACAGTCTCGAAATAGTTCATTACACTGTGCAAACCATCATGCTCGCGGTTTCACTCATCGTGGTATCGGTGCCCGAAGGTCTGCCCATGAGTGTGACACTGAGCCTTGCACTGAGCATGCGACGTATGTTGCAGAGCAACAACCTGGTGCGCAAGATGCACGCTTGCGAGACTATGGGTGCGGCAACAATAATATGTACCGACAAGACTGGTACACTCACCAAGAACCAGATGCAAGTGGCTCACACCCACTTCTATGGACTCGGCGATAAGCAAGTTCTGGACTCAAGCGAAGAGAGCAACATTATACGCGAGAGCATTGCTTGCAACTCAACCGCATTTATCGACAACACACAAGGCACGGCAAAGGTTCTGGGCAATCCCACAGAGGGAGCCCTGCTCCTATGGCTCAAAGACAATGGCAGTGATTACATGCAACTGCGAGAGGCGTCGAGAGTGGTAGCACAACTGCCATTCAGCACCGAACGCAAATACATGGCTACCATAGTAAAGAGCAGTCTCACTGGCAAGATGTTACTACTGGTAAAGGGTGCCAGCGAGATTATATGGAAGCATTGCAGTGGCGTAGCGGGCACAGATGCCCTCAAAAGCGAAACTTTGCCCCAGTTCATTGCCGACGAACTGCTCAACTATCAGCAGCGTGCAATGCGTACACTGGGCTTTGCCTACTGTGAGTTGCCCAACGACTACAGCGTGGGCGAGCAAATCTCGCTTGACGCTTGTCCCGCACTCACTTTCCTAGGCATCGTAGCCATCAGCGATCCTGTTCGCGAGGAAATACCCTTCGCCATTAAGGACTGCCGTCAGGCTGGTATCGATGTAAAAATTGTAACCGGCGATACTCCCGCTACTGCCCGCGAGGTGGGCCGTCAGGCAGGTTTATGGACCGATGACGACGACACAACAGGCGCTGCCATTCTCACTGGTCCCGAGTGGCAAGCCCTCACCGACGAGGAGGCCGTAGAACGTGCCCGTTCGCTTAAGATTCTGGCTCGTGCACGCCCCGACGACAAGGCTCGACTCGTCAAGCTGTTGCAATCTAAGGGAGAAGTAGTCGCTGTGACTGGCGACGGTACCAACGACGCTCCAGCGCTCAACGCTGCACAGGTGGGCCTCTCAATGGGCGATGGCACAAGCGTGGCTAAGGAAGCCAGCGACATCACCATCATGGACAACTCGTTTGGCAGTATCAGCAAGGCTGTGTTGTGGGGACGCTCGCTGTACCGCAACATTCAACGCTTCATCCTGTTCCAACTCACCGTCAACGTGTGTGCATGCCTTGTAGTGGCGCTGGGCTCGTTCATGAGCAAGGAAACCGTACTCACCGTGACTCAAATGCTGTGGGTAAACCTCATCATGGATACATTTGCTGCTCTGGCACTGGCATCGCTGCCACCCAACTCACGAGTGATGCGCGATCGCCCACGCCGTGACACCGACAGCATCATTTCGCCATCGATGACGGCATTCATTGCCGGCACGGGTGTACTGTTCTCGGCTATAATGCTGGGCGCATTCTACTTCATGCTCTATCATCACAACACCAGTGGCGACCACATCTACAACATGATGCTCGACCCGCAGGAGAAGTCTATGTTCTTCACCACATTTGTATTCCTGCAGTTCTGGAATCTGTTCAATGCACGCTCGTTTGGCAGTGGCCACAGCGCATTCCACAACATGAAGGACAGCAAACTGTTCTTTGCAACCATCCTGGTGATTATCATTGGCCAGTTCCTCATCGTGCAATATGGCGGCACAATGTTTGCCACCGTTCCCATGACACCCGCACAGTGGGCCATCACACTGGGTGGCACATCGGTAGTAATGATTGCCGGCGAAGTGTATCACATGTTCTTCCACAAGTAAATCTAATTTTATCGCATAATTTAGGGGCGACACCACATGGCGTCGCCCCTGTATTTTTATCTTATAATACCATTACTGAGCCATACCAGGGTGAGACATGAACACATGACTGTCCTGAGCAGCATTGCACACATACAAAATCACTACCCAGAAGATTATATACAACACACCCGTGATAACGCTCCACTTTAGCCATTTTTTTGCTTGGGCCGACTTATACTGCGCCAGAGCATACTCGCCACGATAGTATGCGCTCGACACGCCCGAAGCGTTAATCAAGGCTACAATACCAAGTGGCATGCAGCAAAACATGGTAGCAAGAATTGACTCTACAAGGTAGTTCTTGGGCATAGGAGGCATTTTATCCATATCGTTCGATTGTTATAATTATCTATGAGGTAATTCCATTTTGCTTGCAGAGCAAGCTATTTTCTTTGCGTAGCATAGAACAAAAAATTATTTTCTTTTTTTACTAACACTACTATAATATTATATCTTCAATTGCCTGTTGAGTCGACCAGCGGTCGGCAACGTTACAGTTTTCAAGCATCACTACCACGGTGTCGCTCTGCTCAAACTTGGCAAGGTAAGCCTGGAAACCACCATTGTCGCCAGTGTGATACACCTTGCGCTCACGGCCGGGAGTGGTGTCGATAAACCAACCCAGGCCATACCACGTGTTGGGACGGTTCTGATAACCACACACGGTGCTTGCCGATATGTTTGTGATGCAAGAATAGGCCTTGCGCTTGAGTTCCTCGCTTATGAGCACATTGCCAGCCAGTGCCTTTTCCCACTTGAGCAGGTCGCGTGCCGTAGAGTACAAGCCGCCGTCGGCCTTAGTGGCAAAGAAGGTCTCAATGCCATACTCACACACAGCCCAGTGGTTGCCCTCGCTGTCCACATAGTCCTGGTCAACCTTGTCGCGGTGCTTCTCGTAGTCGGCATCAATGCCACTCACCACGGTATCCTCATTGATGATGTAGCCGTGAGCTGTAGCTTCGGTCTCACGGCCGGGCTCAAAGTAGAAAGTAGATGTCATGCCCAGCGGCTCAAATATCTCCTTGTGCTGATACTCGTCAAAGCCCATGCCACTCACACGCTCAATGATGCCAAATAGCAACTGATACGTGGGGTTGATGTACTCGTAGGTCTCGCCGGGGGCAAAGTGGAATGTATCGAGGTCTTCCATATACTGCAGGCTTTCTCGATCGGTACAGTAGAGCATGAAGTTGCGGTCGGTGCGTGGTCGCAGGTCGGGAACACCCGAGCAGTGGCTCATCACGTGCCATAACTTGATATCCTGCCAGTGCGGACTCTTGAACTCGGGGAAGTACTTCGCTATGCTATCGTCGAGGCTCACCAGACCCTTATCCACCAGCTTGAGCACGCCCACCGAGGCAAACTGCTTAGAGATGCTTGCCACGTTAAACACGGTGTCGGGACCTATAGTGCGGCTGTGTTGCATGTCGGCCAGGCCACGATAAAACTCATACATTATCTCGCCATTTTTAGCCACCAGCACTGCTGTGCCGGGAGCGTCGTCGTGGTAACGAGGTTGCAATAAAGCATCCAGAGCTTGTTTTATATCTTTAATCATGTTTCAAAGATACATAT
>JAGHTV010000350.1 GCA_018065165.1 Candidatus Sodaliphilus fimicaballi
CATATATCTACTGAAACCATGGGCCTTAAGGACAACAGCATTTACGCAATATGTCGCGACAGCAATGGCCGCATGTGGATAGCCGACGGTTGGGGCATCTATATGGCCGAGGATGGCTCGACCAACTACGTGAGACAGGAACAATTCGGCCTCAACTACACTTACGACATTACCGAGGACAGCAACCACAACATATGGGTTGCCACAATGGGTAACGGCATTTACTGCTACAATCCCGGCAGCGGAAAGACTACACACTACACTCACAACGACAAGGACAGCACATCGTTGAGCAGCAACTCGGTGAGCGACATTACCGAGGCTAGCGACGGTACACTGTGGTTTGCGACCGACCGTGGTGGCATATGTGCATTCAACAAGAAAACAGGAAAGTTCAAGACCTATAGCGTGGCTCAAGGCCTGCCCGACGACACATCATATAAGATTCTCGAAGACAAGGACGGCAACCTGTGGTTTGGCACCAATAACGGTCTCGTCAAGTTCAACCCCAAGACAGGCAAATGCAAGTCATACACAACCCAAAACGGTCTGCCCTGTAACCAGTTTAACTACAAGTCGGCGTTGCACGCCAGCAACGATATCTTCTACTTTGGCAGCAACGAGGGGCTTATCTCATTCAACCCCTACTACACTGGTTCAAACGAGGTTGTGCCCAAAGTTTACATTACATCGCTCATCATCAACAACAAGCAGGTGAATGTGGGCGATGAGGACTCACCTCTCACACAGGACATCGCATTTACCGAGCGCATTGTACTCTCACACGACCAGTCAAACATTGGTTTCACCTTTGCATCGCTCAGTTATGTAAATCCCGAGGCCAACATCATTGCCTACAAGATGGACGGCGTGAACAAAGACTGGATTGAGACCAGCGACTCACGCAGCGTGACCTATGCCAACCTTGCTCCCGGCGTTTATACGCTGCATGTAAAGGGCAGCAACAGTGACGGCGTGTGGAACGAGGAGGAAGCGACACTCAGCATCGTCATCAATAACCCCTGGTACACTAGCACCTGGGCTTGGCTGGCATATGCAATACTCCTAGCCATTGCTACACGACTGGGATTTGGATTTGTACGCAAGATAAACGAGCGCAAGGCACAAGAGAAGCAACAACTCTTTGAAAACGAGAAAGAAAAAGAACTGTATCGCACCAAGATTGACTTCTTTACAAGCATTGCTCACGAGATACGCACCCCGGTAACGCTCATCAACGGTCCTCTCGAGAACCTCATGGAGATGGACATCGTTGATCCCGACATCAAGCGCAACCTCAACACCATGAGCCGTAACACCAACGAACTCATGACGCTCATCAACCAGTTGCTCGACTTCCGCAAGGTCGACAGCAACAAGATGGACATCAACACCGTTTCCATCAACATTGCGAGCATGCTGAGGGAGTGGACCCGCAAGTTCAACGGGCAAGCACATCACATCAACCGCGAGCTTACACTCACGGGTGCCGAGGATAAGTGCTACGTGCTGGCCGACCGCAACTCGGTAATCAAGATACTCAACAACCTGTTCTCTAACGCATTGAAGTATGGTCAATCGTTTATCAAGGTTTCCCTTGAGGCAAATGACGATGAGACTCGCATAACATTTGTGAACGACGGTCCCACAATACCTGCCGAGGAGCAAAACAAGATATTCAACGCATTCTTCCAGGCAAGCAGCAATGCCGAGGCCAATGCAAGTTCAGGCATCGGGCTATATCTTGCACGCTCAATGGCCGAACTCAATGGCGGACACCTTACCTATGAGATTGTTGACGGACTCAACTCGTTCACCCTCACCCTTAAGAGCCTGAAGCGTACTACCGCCGAGGCTATCAAGAACAACGACATGATAGTGACCGACGAGATTGACGATGACAACAGCGAGCAACGCAACGAGACCATCCTTGTAGTTGACGACAACGAGGAACTGCTCACATTCATCGGCGAGAAACTCTCTCAATACTATAATGTAAAGACTGCCGAGAATGGCATTAAGGCACTTGATGTGATACAGCAGGAGGCTATCGACATAGTCATAAGCGACATCATGATGCCCGAGATGGATGGTATAGAACTGTGCAAACGCATCAAGAACAACATCGACACTAGTCACATCCCCGTGATACTGCTCACTGCCAAAAACGACCTCGACAGCAAGGTAGAGGGTCTCAAGATAGGTGCCGACGCCTATATTGAGAAACCGTTCTCGTTCAAGTACCTTGTAGCCCAACTGGCATCAATATTTGACAACAAGCGTCGTGAGACCGAGGCGTTTAACCGCAAACCCTTTGTTCCCACCGCCAACATGGGCATGAGCAAGGCCGACGAGAAGCTGATGAACAAGATTGTAGAGTCCATCGAGGAGAATATCGACAATCCCAACTTTGGCGTCGAGTTGCTTGCCGAACTCGTGTGCATGAGCCGCAGCAGCCTGCACCGCAAGATTAAGGCGATTTCTGGCTCATCGCCCACCGACTTCATACGCCTCATACGCCTCAAGAAGGCGTCGTCGCTCATCGCCGAGGGCAGTTATCGCACTGGCGAGGTGTGCTACATCGTGGGCATCAACTCACCTTCTTACTTCATTAAGCTGTTCCAGAAGCAGTTTGGCATGACACCCAAGGAGTTTGAGAAACAGCAACGCCAAGCACAGGCAGCAACCAAGGAGGCCGACAACAACGATAATTAATACATATTTATATACAATGAGATTTCTTAGTTTGCTTATTTTAA
>JAGHTV010000235.1 GCA_018065165.1 Candidatus Sodaliphilus fimicaballi
ATATGGCGAAGCCATACCGCTCTCCCCGTAGGGGGCCTAAAACATCTACAAAGGAAAACTCAATTAGTGTTGTGGCTTCCTGCGGACATGTTTCTTTTGCCAAGTTTATGGCAATCTGTCATTTGTTATTTCCCCAGTAAATTTCCATTGAGCCTATATTTGCCGGTTATATGTTTTAACACAGGTGTGCCTGTATGCGGCCTACCTACATAGTACTTTTGCTGGCAAAAAAGTTACTTTGGAACACACCACACCACACACACTGAGCGACTGTTTCAGCATCCTGGACAATGCTGTAGCCCCCGATGTCAAGGACGCATTGCGACACACAACACATTTCGAGGCACGATATGCCTTCCATTCATCACTTACAGGATGGATAAGCAACAACCTGATTATGCGATATGGCCTCATAGCTACCGACTTGTTTGACGAACTTGACCTTACGGAGCTCATGCTGCTGCAGTCACCAGAGTACCTTGCCCAGCGACTAGTCTCGGCCTATCGCAATCATCTCATTTTCCATGACAGTGTACAGTCGTGAGTCTTTGCTGAAATATTTATGCAGGTAAATTTGTATATACTGAAATTAATATATATTTTTGCAATAGAATACTAATTTAAAAACTGAAGATATGACAAGAAAATTATTTGCGATTCTCTTTGCGTTTTGTGCATTGTCACTTGTTGCACAAGAAACTATAAAGGTTAATTATAAAGGTGCAAAACCTACTATTGCCGACTTCGCTAATGCAATGTTTATCGACAATGAAGAGAGTGAAGGTGAAGCTGAAGGCGCTATGGCCAATGCTTGGGAAAATTATTGTAAAGGACTGCCTCAGGCCGAGGGCGTTACATTTACCGTAGATGTGCGCAATGGCTATATCTGCTATGATTGCCGTGGTGATGGCTATCGACAGAAGATGGAACTGTGCTACTGGAACGAGGCCGATCAACAGCACAAACTCGTTGCCTTCAATGTTTCAAGTTTCGACGAGAGAGGATTTTCATGCCTTGGTCAATACGATGGCATATTTTTCTATCGCTACAACAATGCGACCAAGAAAATGACTTGGTACTATGATTCTGGTCTCGACACAGCAGCACCTGCTAAGGATGGCGAATGGCAAACTTATAACCTGCCACAAACTGGCAAGAATATAGTTGTTACCACCTGGACCGAGGATGGTCCCCAAACCCAGTTCCCTGTTAAGTGGAATGGTCACAAGTTTGTAAAATAACAATTTTTGTTCGGTAAAAAGAGAATATTTTATTGTGTAATTATTGCTGCGCAAATAAAATAAGCTTGCCTTGCAAGCAAAATAGAATTACTTCTTAAATTTAACTGTACTATAAAAGAATTGAGTCAAGCGCTAATGCCTGACTCAATTCTTTTTTATTTGATTCTTTGTTGTTTTCGGTAGGGATTAAGCTTTGGTGTGCTTGGCGAGCCACATGAGTGGGGTATCGCCGGTGGCTTCCTTAAACTTGCGGTTGAGCGACGGAGCGTCTTTATAACCGCATTCGCTCGCAACTACCTCTTGTGTAGCTGTGGGATTCTCGAGCAAGAAACCCTTAACTGCCTCAACGCGGTAGTTGTTGACCAGTGTGCGGAAGGGCACACCAAAGTGGCTACTGATAAATGGAGACAGAGTCTTTATGCTCACGCCCATACGCTCGGCCAGTGTGTCGAGGGTGAGGTCATCGTCACGATATATCTTCTCTTCCTCAAAGAGTTGCAGCAGGCGTTGCTCCATAAATCGGCTTCGGTTAGTTACACGAGCTGGCTTTTGGACAACCTGTTCGGCCTGAGTGGGTTCCTCCTCGGCTTTATTGTCACTGGGCTCATCGTCGACAACGGTAGAAGTTTCCTCAGTTGTGGCGTCCTCTTTATGGTCGGTATTAACCTTGGCAACGGCTTTGCCTTCGTGCTCGTCGTTGACATGCGACAGGTTGTGAAGCGATACTTCGTCCATTTGACCACTGAAGAACTCTACGAAACATATCAGATGGGAGAGTGCAGCAATAACAATGGTCGTCGATGCTCCGAGCAACGGGTGGTTAAATACAAACGAGCGTCCCATAACAGCAAGGGGTATCAGCGCAAGTGTCAAGGCAAGAAAAAGCACTGCAGTGACACGGGCAGGCGTAGAAATACTCTTTTTAAAGAAGAAGCGGAACACATCGCCAGCACGATAGCCACCACGCTTAAGTAGCAGCACGCACTGGATAACTTGGATTGCCATGAACGCCAATGCCAGTACATTAAGCATATACTCTCCAAAGAAGTTTAGAAGAATCATGGGACCAGTCTGGAATTCGGGTGCTATGACATTTGTCTTGTCATATATCTCGACCATTTGAGCTACACGCTCATATCCCTCAAGATAATACATGAGGTTTATCACGACGCCCTCGACCAGAGCAGGGATACCCAGTAACAAGTGGACTGGTTTCAGCTGGGTGCCGGGTTTGTGTAAATGCAGGTAAAGCACCGAGAGGGCAAACATGATGAAGATCATGGGAGTACCCACGGTGTCCATCTTTACCATATCCAGGTAGTCGGTGCCAGGCGATATGTATAATGCCAGTGAGGTATAGTATATAACACCTGCACCTTGCATCCACATGAGCAAGGACTGGCGTTGTGTGCGTGATTTTAATATAAAAGTGAAAAACCACAACAACGATACCAAACATGGTAAAAAGAAAACTAACTGCAGTAACATGTCAACAAAATTACATATTTTTTCTGAAATTTTGGACAGTTGCATTGTAAATTTCACCTAAAAATGGGGTGTTTTTACAATGGAGGGGGTGCTTCGGCAAGAAATTGTAGAAAAATCGCCTCTTTTTACAATGAGATGGGCGATAAAGCACCATACCTTTGCAGCACAAAAAACAAACATCGCTATTATAGCTTTGGCAAAAATCAAAAGTTATGAAAATTGAAATTGATTCATTTAAGCTTGCCTGCATAGTGAGGCATATAATATGGGCCTTGATCATAGGCGCTATTATACTCACGGTGTTTGTAGCGATGGGATACTGATATCCACTAG
>JAGHTV010000378.1 GCA_018065165.1 Candidatus Sodaliphilus fimicaballi
CATACAGCACCACAGATAGGAGCAACAACGGGAATCCAGCTGTAACCCCAGTCGCTACCACCCTTGCCGGGGATAGGAAGAACAGCGTGAGCGATACGGGGAGCAAGGTCACGAGCAGCGTTCATTGCATAACCTGTAGTTGCACCGAGTGACATACCGATTGCAGTGATAACCCAAGTGATGCCGAGCAGACCAGTCTCGCCCTTCCAGCATACGCCGAGGCAGAAGATGGCAAACATGAGCATGAAGGTAGCAACGAACTCGCCCAGGAAGTTGATGGGAGTGTTCTTGATTGCGGGAGCTGTGCAGAATACGCCCAGCTTAGTAGCCTTGTCTTCAGTAGCCTTGAAGTGGTCGATGTAGAACAAGTAAACGAGAACTGCACCAACGAAACCACCGAGCATTTGAGCTACGATGTAACCAGCTACATGTTCCCATGCGAAGCTGCCAGCTACAGCGAGACCCAGAGTAACAGCGGGGTTGAGGTGACCACCTGAAGGACCAGCGATGAGAGCACCCATCATAACTGCGAGACCCCAACCAAGGGCGATAACTACCCAACCAGCGTTCTGAGCCTTAGACTTGTTAAATGAGCAAGCGCAGCATACACCGTCACCAAAAAGAACTAACACGAGTGTTCCGAAGAACTCAAGAATGTAATTTTCCATAAATGAAATTAAAATGATTGATTTATAAAAAATCAAGAACTAGAGAACCCGAGAATCTCAAAGATTCTCTAATTCCTGACGAATGAATTTAAAAGTTGTTGATTATTTAGTAAGTGTGCGACCAATAGCGTCGGCCCAGCCCTTCTTAGCAGCCTTGAGAGCCTCGTCCTCGGGATTGGGAGTGAACTTCTTCTCCTCTTGCCACTGGTGCTTAACCTCGTCGAGGTCTTTCCAGAAACCTACTGCGAGACCTGCCAGATAAGCAGCACCCAGAGCAGTAGTCTCAGTAACCTTGGGACGGATAACGTCGATGCCCAAGAGGTCACTTTGATATTGCATGAGCAGGTTGTTGCGAGAAGCGCCACCGTCTACCTTGAGCTCGGTGAGAGGAGTACCAAGGTCCTTGCACATAGCGTTAGCGATGTCATAAGTCTGGAATGCGATACCGTCGAGAGCAGCGCGAGCGATGTGAGCAGCAGTAGTACCACGAGTGATACCTACCATAGTACCGCGAGCATACTGATCCCAGTAAGGAGCAGCGAGACCTGTGAGAGCGGGAACGAAGTAAACGCCACCAGCATCGGGCACGCTTGCAGCGAGTGCCTCAACCTCGCTTGAACTCTTGATGATGCCAAGACCATCGCGCAGCCATTGAACTACTGAACCACCTACATAGATTGAACCCTCGAGAGCGTAGTCAACGCGGTCGCCAATCTTCCAAGCGATAGTAGTGAGCAGGTTGTTCTTAGAAACAACGGGCTTATTACCAGTGTTGAGCATTACGAAGCAACCAGTGCCGTAAGTGTTCTTGATAGCACCGGGTTCAACACACATCTGGCCGAAGAGAGCAGCCTGCTGGGCGCCGGCAACACCGCTGATGGGTACCTCGTGAGCAAAGATTGTGGTCTTGGTGTGACCAAACACTTCGCTACTTGCCTTAACCTCGGGCATCATGCATGCGGGGATATTAAGGAGCTCAAGGAGTTCTTCGTCCCACTTGAGGTCCTTGATATTGAATACCATTGTGCGTGATGCGTTAGTAACATCGGTAGCATGAACCTCGCCACGAGTAAGGTTCCAGATGAGCCATGTATCTACATTACCAAAACGGAGTTCGCCCTTCTCGGCGCGCTCGCGAGCACCCTCTACATTGTCGAGGATCCATTTAATCTTTGTGCCGCTGAAGTAAGCGTCGATGATGAGACCAGTCTTCTCACGGATCTTGTCAACGAGGCCTTGCTCCTTGAGAGAGTCACAGTACTCAGCTGTACGACGATCTTGCCATACGATAGCATTGTAAACGGGTTCGCCAGTAGCTGCGTCCCACACGATAGTGGTTTCACGTTGGTTAGTGATACCAATACCTGCGAGATCCTTGCCGTTAATG
The DNA here is from genome assembly GCA_018065165.1 of Candidatus Sodaliphilus fimicaballi. GTDB lineage: Bacteria > Bacteroidota > Bacteroidia > Bacteroidales > Muribaculaceae > Sodaliphilus > Sodaliphilus fimicaballi. The sequence continues at coordinate 2,056 of JAGHTV010000378.1, forward strand.
CCCATGGTAGTGATAGCCTCAGCGATTACTGATGCCTGTGATGACCAAATCTCCTTGGGATCGTGCTCTACCCAACCCGGCTTGGGGAAGTACTGAGTAAACTCCTTTTGTGCAACTGAACACATCTGACCATCATGGTCAAAAACGATTGCGCGAGAGCTGGTAGTGCCCTGGTCAAGTGATAAAATGTACTTTGACATAAATAGGTTTTAGTTTTTTAAGTTAATATTTAAGGTTATATTTTTATTAGCCGCTATGTAGAAATACACTGTTTAAGAATAAATATACACAAACGATAAAAATATATTCAATACTCTAAAATCAAGTTGTAAAGCATTTGCAAATATAAATACAAGAACTGTTTATATGCAAATAATCTGCATTACAAATGTGTTTCAATTTAGTTAAAATATTCTAAAACGAACTCATGGACAATTAACCTTTTGTCATTTCATCGTTCTAATATTGCGAACAACCACTTGATATGAACATCTTTAAGCGACATAGTACAGCTGAGGCAGTTTCCTTTAAAGAGGTACTGTCGACCTATGAGCAACCACTATACTGGCACATACGCCGCATGGTGGTAGTACATGAGGACGCGCAAGATGTGTTGCAAGAGACATTTATAAAAATTTACAGGGGGTTAGGTTCGCTCAAGAGCAGTGAAGCACTCAAGACATGGGTATATCGCATTGCCACCAACGAATGCCTGCGACACCTGCAACGCAAGCGTGAGACGGCACTATCGACGATAGACAATGGCGAGATGCTCACCGCAAGCCTGATGGAAGGCGAACACATCGACTACGACAAGGAGATGGAGATGAAGTTCCAGAAGGCACTGCTCACGCTGAGCGAAAACCAGCGACTGGTATTTAACCTACGCTACTATGACGAGATGAGCTACGACGAGATACATGCCACAACCGGCATAAGCGTGGACTCACTGAAGGTGACTTACCACAACGCCAAGGAGAAAGTAAAACACTATATGACAGAAAACTAAAAACATAGAACTATGAGCAACGATATACTGGAAAAGGTAGGAAAGAAGACGCCTTTCACTGTCCCTGAGGGTTTCTTTGAAACCATGCACAGCGACATTTTGAAGGCTGTTGAGAAAGAGCAAAAGCGCAAGCATCGTGCTACCATCATCACATGGGCTATGAGTGCAGCTGCAGCCACAGCAATTGCTCTGATCTCGTTCAGCGTGTTGCAACCATCTACAGGTAGCCAGAGCACACAAGACATGCTCGCCGACAATAACAGCGACACATACCTGACCAACATGAGTGACGAGGAACTGGACATGTGGATAACACTGACCAACAACGACGAGTTCCTGAACTGCGACAACACAATTGAAACAATTTATTAATACATAAAAATTACAGACTATGAAGAAATCAGTTTTATTTTCAATGATTATTGCCATCATGGCCACATTGAGCTTCAGTGTAAATGCACAAGACAAGAAGGAACAAAAGCGCCAGTTCAATGCTGAGCAGATGGTACAACACCGTGCCGAGATGATGGCTCAAAAACTGCAACTCGACGACAACACCACTGCCAAGTTTGTGACAACCTACAAGGAGTATCTCAAAGAACTGCACAACATCTACAAGCAAAATGCTCCCAAGAATGGTTTCAGAGGTCGTGGTGCAGACCAACAGATGCGCAAGACCGATGCCGAGGTTGAACAAGAAATCATGAACCAGTTTGCAATGAGCCGCAGCATTATAGACGTGCGCGAGAAATACTACAAGAAATTCCGTGCCTTCCTCAATCCACAACAAATCCAGAAGATCTACTCACAAGAGCGTGAGCACGCTTCTAACATGAAGTGGGAAAAAGGTCGTCGCAATGCCGATGATATGCATGGTCGCAAACCTGGCAAAGACGGTATGAAGAAAATGTGCGACGGCAAGAAGAAAGAGGCTAAGCAAGACTAATGAAAATTGCAGCTACAGTGTGTAGTTACGCACACTGCATGCCGACAATTAATAACAACCCTTTTTTAAACACACACCCATTTTCCTATGTCGGGTATCCTCAACTTGAGGGTACCCGGCTTTTTTTGATGGTTAAATGATGTATCATTGATAGAAATTTAGTAAATTTGCAACATTAATAGAAATACTCTATTACGACAACTAATTTTTTCACTAAAAGCTCCATATAAATGACACTACAACAACTCAGATATGTGATAGCGGTAAACAAGTATCGCAACTTTGCCAAGGCTGCCGAGGCCTGCTCGGTGACCCAACCCACACTGAGCGCCATGCTCATGAAACTGGAAGAGGAACTGGGAATACGCATATTTGAGCGCACCAACAAGAGCGTAGTGCCATCGATCACAGGAGAGAAGATTATAAGCATAGCCGAGAAAACGCTGGCCAATGCCGAGAGCATACACAATGTGATCAACGAGGAAGAAGGACGCGTGTCGGGCGAGCTACGACTGTCGGTGGCTCCCACAATCGCACCCTATATCCTACCCGACTTCATATCGAAGTATACTGCTCAATATCCTCATGTAAAAATGTGGGTTAAAGACATGAAGGTGTCAAGCATAATCAATGCCTTGATTGACGGCAGTATCGATGTGGGCATAGGCATAGCCGGCAGCACACGCAAGGGCATAAAGGAAATACCACTATATACCGAGAAAATCGAACTGTATGCATCGCCCAAGGTGCGAGAGGACGGAAATGAGTTCCTGTGGGTAATGAAAGAGGCCCTGAGCTTGCGTGAAAACACCTATAACTTCTATAACGCCAATAAAGGACATCACATTTATGAAGCCACCAGCGTTGACCAACTGATACGCATGGTTGACCAGGAAGGTGGCTTCACGATGATACCTCACATGCACCTTCGCTACCTTACCAACGAGCAGCGTAAAAATGTGGTGGTGCAAAACCCCGAAGAGGCATCGGAGCGTAAGGTCTCGATTTATGTACGCAGTGCCATAACCCGCAAAAATGTGCTTGACAGCATCATCGCAGTGCTACAACAAATTATCCCCAGCTCAATGATTGAGCCAGGGATAAAAAACCTAGAATAGGCAATCTTTAAGTGCTTAGAATCGAGGCTATATAACCTCGTTTATCGAGTCGATACCGTTGCGGTTGACAGCAACACGGAATCGGCGTAATGTCGTCGTGTCTTCAAACGAGAACTGCAGCACGATGTTGATGTAATAGAGCTTGTCGCACAGCACATGGCTTATGGTGCCGTCGTCATTCATCACCTGACGCATTACCTGCGGATTGTCCATCTTGCGCAGGAATGTATCCACATTAAAGCGTATGATATCGTTTATACCCGTGGTCTCATAGGGTGTCATGCCATTGAGCTTCTCACGGTTGATGTGCACACCCATGCGATACAGGAGTATCTTCTCGTCGCTCACACGATTCTCAGCCTCCATTAGGCGATGAGAGTAGCGCACACGCTTAACATCGGCAGGCAGCTTCTTGTGTGAGATGAAGTCCATACCCTCCTTAATTGTACCTATCTTCTCGTCTTTTATCAAAATCTCGGCCTTGTTGTCAAAGAACTTGCTGCCTATGCGGTGAGCAAAGTAGTAGCGTGACAGTTCCTTGATGCGATCCTTGATCATGTAACTGAGCACTAGCACGATGAAGAAGGGCAAGGTGAAGTTGCCAAACTTTTGCTGGAAGTGGAAACTGACCACGGTTGCAAACATCATCGCCAGGCCGGCCGCAATGCTCAGGTAGAGCTGCTCGGCAAGGTTGCCGTCTTTCTTCTTGGGCACATCGAGGAAGAGGTCGCTATCGACATACTTCTTGAGTACACGGTGACGGAACATAGCGTCGCGGTTGCCGTTAGGGTCATCGGCCTTAAGATTGGCATACTCACGGTCGTCTCTATAAGCAATCTCGTCCTTGATACACTGCTGGATGGCATTGATGGCACGTTGCATCAAGCTAGACTGCTGCTCCTTTAGCATGTGGTCAAGCAAATTAGTGCTGTAATAAAGCATCATGTTGCTCAAGTACTCGTCGCCATAGCGATAGCAGCTCATCATATCGTCGGTGATAGTGGGCTGTGAGATGATAGACTTGAGCTCACGATAATGGGCAAGTACAGCCTTGTAATCGTCGATATAGGTCAGGCACATTGCAGTCTTTTCATCGATGCGATGCTCACCCTCAACGATGTAGTTGCAGGCGTCGCGACCCGAACTGTGAGTAATGGCCGCAAACATCTTGATTTGGTATTCATACTCACGTTTGGCAGTGCGTGTGGGAGACGAGGCCAAGTTGGAGAACGACTCACGCAGACGATTGAGCGGCAATGCACTGCCTGATACTATATCACGCAGCAGGAACTTGGGAGTGATGAGGCGTACATTAGACTTGATGTCTTGATAGAACTGAGACTTGGGATATGTCTCCTTGTTGATGTCAAGACTCATGGGCACAAAGAACCACATGTAAGCCGAGAAATCGTTTTTCTTCAACTTACGGCGAGTGACAAAGCTCGTCTTGAATTCGATAGAGAACTTGTCATGTATCTTTGTGTTTACCTCAATCATTTTTTAAGAGTTTAAGAACGCCCTTGGGGCTATAAGAGTTTAAGAGTTTAAGAGATTAAGAGATTAAGAGATTAAGAGTTTAAGAGTTTAAGACATTTAGAACTTATCGATATTTCGAGTTATCGAGTTATCGAAAACCACATTAACCTTTTAACCTTTTAACCCATTAACCTTTTAACCCATTAACCATTTATTAAATTAAAAACCGGGGGTGATGCCCATCCAGTTGTAAACTGTTGCACCCCATACGAGCAGCAGTAACCAAGAGAATACCATCATAAACATACCAAACTTAAACGCGTCGGTCATGCTGTAATGGTTAGTGTTGTAGAGCAGCGCAGCAGGCTTGCTGTTGAAGGGCAATACATACACGTGGTTGATGAGTGCTGTCATGGGCAATGACAGTGACATGGGAGGCAGGTTGAAGCGCTTCTCAACACCCAGTGCGATGGGGATGAATACCATAGCGCGTATGGTCTTTGACTCGAAAATGAGTGCCGAGAACATCATGATGCCAGTGAATATCACATACAGTGTCCAGAATGAAGTATCGTTACCTATACCCATGTGGTTAAATGCAGCATTAACCATGGTGCTGGGCAAGTCGGTCGCATTGAGGCCGCTACCCAGGGTGTAAGCACCAGCCGAGAAGAGCATGAGGTGCCAGGGAATGTCGACATCGTTCCACTTAACTACACCCACACCGGGAAGCAGAGCCAAGATAGCGCCTATGAGGGCTACCATAGTCTCGTCGATCTCGTGGAATGTACCCTTAGTTACCCACAGGAACAGCACGAGGCAGAAGATAGCTACCGACTTCCACTCCTCAAGGCTCATCTTGCCCATAGCAGCGAGCTCGTTGCGCAGGCGGTCGAGACCACCGGGAATTTGAGGCACTTGCTCGTCCTTCTTAACAGGGAAGAAGATGTACATACCAGCAAACACACCCACAATGAGGATGATAAGGCTCATGGGAGTGATGGCAGCGAGCCAGTCGACGTAGCCAAAGCTACTACCCTCAAAGAAACCAAGGATAAGTGATATAGCGAGCAGGTTAGCGCCGGCACCAGTCAGGAACGATGTGGCACCTATGTTTACCTGAAACAGGTTCTGAATTACAAGGTTGCGGCCAAAGTTGTTGCGGTCGCCATTAGATGCGCCGTAGATAGCACACACAACCATGAAGATGGGCAACAAGATTGTTGCCTTGACTGTGGTTGCACTGATGAATGCCGAGAGGATGAGGTTGATGATGAGGAAGCTCCACAACACGCCCTTAGCGCTCTTACCAAACTTGATAACGAAGGCAAGAGCCATGCGCTTAGCAAATTGTGTCTTCACCAGCATGCTGGCCAGTACAAACGACAGGATATTCAGCCACATTACGGGATGACCCAGCTGAGCCAGAGCCGTCTTTTGAGCAGTCACACCAAACACCACTGTGGCAAGGATGATGAGGAGTGATGTAAGATAGTTGGGAATAGCCTCGGTGAGCCACAGGATAATACCGGCAGCAAAGATTGCCAGCATAGCATAGTTAGCCTTGGTGAAGGCTTCGGGGCCTATTTCGTTAAGGCGCTTAGCAGCACTCTCGGCCAAACCTGTAGTGTCGAGGGTGTCGATAAAGCCTATTGAGCAAACCCAATAGATGAGGACAAAAATCAATAATGCGAGCGGGCCGCCAATGCGTGCCAGTAACTTCTCAAATTTGGATTTCTCCATCTTTGGGAGTTTCTCTACGCGATAGTTACTCATGTCGAGCGGATCAAATACCGCTTGCGTCTTTTTATCTTCTTCCATCTCTATAATAACTTAATGGTGGTTATTGGGAATGTTTTAAGTTTTGACTTTTGGCTGGTTCTAGAATAGAACACAGCTTTATAAAAAGAGGGTCCTGAGTTGTCACAGGACCCTCCTGTGATAATACGAACGATTATTTCCAGTTCTTATAGGGGTTCTTCATGAGCATTGAGTTGAAGTACTTAGCGTCGCCAGTAACTTCCTCACCCAGCCATGCGGGCTTCTCAAATGCCTCGTTCTCGTCGCTAAGCTCAACCTCGGCAACTGTAAGACCTTCGTTGTCGCCGTAGAACTCATCAACCTCAAATGTGTGCTCACCAGCCTTAACCAGGAAGCGAGTCTTGTCGATTACACCGGGTTCAGCGAGCTCGAGCAGTGAGCGTACCTCCTCAACGGGAATTTCCTTCTCCCACTCAAAGCGAGAAGCGCCACTTGCGTTACCAATGCCCTTGATAGTGATGAAACCCTTGTCGCCCTTAACGCGTACGCGAACGGTGCGCTCGGGAACAGAGCTAAGATAACCTTGAGTAATACGAGTCTCCTTGAAAGCCTCGGCCTTGAAGTCACCCTTTACGAGAAACTTTCTTTCGATTTCTTGTGCCATGATAATTTTAAGTCTATTTAAAGTTGCGGGATGCACTTACACCCCGCAACTATATTATTAAAGTAAGAATTAGTTAGCGAGAGTCTTGTCACTCATACCGATGACGCGCTTGATAGCCTGCAGGTAGTTGATGTTCTCAACGCCCTCGAGACCTACGTCGGCGATAGTCTTCTTGATATCCTCAATCTCAGTTGACTCGCTGTTGATGGTAACAACCTTAGCGCCGTTGATAAGCACGTTACCTACCTCGCAGATAGTGTCGTTAACCATGTAGCCAAAGCGCTGCTTGTGAACGCGTACAGCTGCCAAGTTGGGATTAGCCTTAACCATAGCGATGAACTCATCGTAAGTGTACTCGTCCTTGTCAAGAGCGGGCATCTCAACCATGAATGCGGGGAAAACTTCCTTCTCAAGAACGTCCTTGCTGATGGGGAATGTACCCTTCATGAGGGGGTTCCATTGCTCCAGACCGTCAACTGTTTGAACGTAAGTCTTGATGTCCATCTTACCGTCGCGAATCTTGGTGTTGTTGATGTCGTTAGTGCGTGAGATGATATAAATCTCATCGCTCTCGCGCTCCCAAACCTTCTCGGGAACGGGAACAGACAGGCGTGCCATGCGCTTGTGAGCGTCGCAGAAGCACTGACCGAAACTACGGAATTCAAAGCGAGGCTTAGAGATCTCGCCAATCTTCATTTCTTCTTTAGCCATGATTATAAATCTTTTATGGGTAATATTTGTTTCTTAAGTTTTTACCTTACACTATCTATGAGATGCAAGGTAAAAACTATATGTGATTTAATGAATTTGAATACTTTATTGTACCATGGGGAGGAGGTCAACACCGTCTACATTCTTAGAACCGGGTGTCTTAGTGTCCTGATAGTACCACTTGCCATCGGCATTGCGGCCCATAGAACCTTTGAAGTCAACACTGTTAGAAGTGTTGAAGTCGTCGATAACCTTACCGTCGGGATCGCAGATAGTGATGCGAACAGCCTTCTTGCCTGACAGACCGCTGTTGAAGATGTATGCGGGGTCAATGTCGGCTGTACCAGTTGTCCACAGTACGATGTATTCACCCTTCTTGATAGTCATGCTACCAACCCAAGTCTCACCTGTGAAAGCATCGCCAACAATATCCTTGTACATCTTAACACCGGTGAGGTCGATATCCTTGCCGCTGCCGTTGTACAGCTCGATGAACTTGTCGCTACCATTGAGCTCGTTGAGAACGAGACCCTTGTAGCTAACCTTCTCCTTACCAGCAACGAACTTAGCCTTTGCTGACTCGCTTTCCTTACCAGCAACAGTCTTAGCAACTACATAGAAAGTAACCTCAGTACCGTCGGCCTGAGCGGGGATCGAGCCATAATAAGTCTTGCCATCAAGTTTCATGGGAACATCCTTGAAAGTCTTGCCATCGGTAGCATACTTAAGAGTTACGCTCTCAACGTCAACGAGAGCAGAAACCTTAGCCTCAACAATAACATCCTGACCCTTAAGATATCCGTCGTTGAAAGTGGGAGCAGCTACACTTGCATAGGGATAGGGTTCATCCTCTACACATGAATTGAATGAAAGAGCAGCGATTGCAAGTAATGCAATTGAAAATATCTTTTTCATAATTTATTTCTATTATATATTAT
>JAGHTV010000243.1 GCA_018065165.1 Candidatus Sodaliphilus fimicaballi
CCCGCCCCCCGCCCCCCCCCCCCCCCCCCCCCCCCCCCCCCCCCCCCCCCCCCCCCCCCCCCCCCCCCCCCCCCCCCCCCCCCCCCCCCCCCCCCCCCCCCTTGTCTATTTTTTCCGGTTACTTTAATGTTGCTATGCTGTAGCAGTAGCCTAGGTCGAGGTCTACTATGGTCTCGATGTTTATGTCTTTAACTGCGGCGTTGCTAAGGATGTCATGAAGCGAAGTTGTTAGGCCCTGGCCGGTGAGTTTGACCACAGCCTCCTTCATTGTCCACAGGCGGGTAAATTCCACGCAAGGATTTGGCGCATCCATTATTTGAGCCACCTCCTGCTCGTTCATGCAGTATTTGCACAAGTCGGTCTTCACGGTCTTTACAATGCGCTCAATGTCGCAACCCACAGGGCAGTCATCGACCACACACAGCACTCCTGTCTTGCAGTGGCTCAGGTTGAAATGCACCTCGGGGTGATTCTTGAGCGACGGTTTCTCGTGTTCGTTATATACCCACTCGCTATCGTCGTCAATGCCCCACACCTCGCGTAGAGCCTCGCGCAGTAGCAGGTAGGCCTTGACACTGAGTACGCGGTCGCTGTGGAACTTATAGGCAAGAGCCTTGACGCGACGCCACTCGGGCACCATTGCCAAGTCGCGCTCGAGTTCTTGCTCGGTCACATCTTGCGGGTGATTGTGGAGAAATGCTTTCATCACTGCAAAGTTATAAATAAATCGCTATCTGTGCAGTAGTTGAGATAAAAAATGTTACCTTTGTAGTATGAAAACTTGCTTACGAACTCTCATAGTGTTACTGGCCGCAATTACGGCCATTGGCACGCATGCTTCAACAGTTATCAATGGCGGCACTTTCACTGCTGGCGACAATACTTTCTTGCTCAATGGCAAGCCTTTTGTCATCAAGGCAGCCGAGGTGCATTATCCCCGCATTCCGCGTCCCTACTGGGAACACCGCATCAAGATGTGTAAGGCGTTGGGCATGAACTCGCTGTGCCTGTATGTTTTCTGGAACATCCACGAGCCTGAGGAAGGTAAGTTTGACTTCACTGGCAACAACGATATAGCTGAGTTCTGCCGCCTGGCGCAGAAGCATGGCATGTATGTCATCGTGCGTCCCGGCCCCTATGTGTGTGCCGAGTGGGAGATGGGTGGCCTGCCCTGGTGGCTACTCAAGAAGAAAGACATACGCCTGCGCGAGCGCGACCCATATTTTATGGATCGTGTCAGTGTGTTTGAAAGCAAAGTTGCCGAGCAATTGGCTCCTCTCACTATTGGCAACGGTGGCCCCATCATCATGATGCAGGTCGAGAACGAGTATGGTTCATACGGCGAAGATAAGGAGTATGTGGGCAAGATACGCAACACCTTGCGTAATTACTATGGTCCCAACCTCACGCTGTTCCAGTGCGACTGGTCGAGCAACTTCCACCTCAACGCTCTCGACGACCTGCTGTGGACAATGAACTTCGGCACCGGTAGCAACATCGACGAGCAGTTTGCTCGCCTCAAGCAGATGCGTCCCAACACACCGCTCATGTGCTCCGAGTTCTGGAGCGGATGGTTTGACAAGTGGGGAGCCCGCCACGAGACCCGCCCGGCTTCCGATATGGTACACGGCATTGACCAGATGCTGCAGCGCGGCATCAGTTTCTCGCTCTACATGACACACGGCGGCACCTCGTTTGGCCATTGGGCTGGCGCTAACAGCCCCGGCTTTGCTCCCGACGTCACCAGCTACGACTACGACGCACCCATCAACGAGCAGGGACAACCCACCGAGAAGTACTGGCTACTGCGCAATACCTTGCAAAAGTATAGCGACGCCAAACTGCCGGCAGTACCTAAGGCTCCCATGCCCACCATTACCATTCCTGAGATAAAACTCACTCGTGCCGTGGCTCTTGACGGCCTCGTCGACACTACATTCAACAGCCGTGATGTTCTAACCTTCGAGGATATGAACATGGGGTGGGGCACAGCGGTTTACTCTACTGCGATGCCTATGCTCAAGGCTGGTGCCACGTTGCTCGTCAACGAGCCTCACGACTATGTGCAGGTTTACCTCAACAACACTCGCATAGGCTCAATTAATCGTGTGATGGGCGAGCGTAGCATCGAACTGCCCTTCGTGAGCCGTGGCGACACGCTTCGACTGGTGGTTGAGGCTATGGGCCGCATCAACTTTGGCCGTGCAATTAAGGATTTCAAGGGCATTACCGACAACGTGAAGGTGATGTGCGCCATAGATGGCAACGATGTAACCATCGACCTCAAGGATTGGGAAATCGCGACCATCCCCGATGCCTATGAGCACCTCTCTACTTGCCCCCAAATCACAACCTTGCCACAAGACGGTCCTGGCCTGTATGTTGGCAAGTTCAACCTCAAGAAGGTGGGAGACACATTCATCAACCTGCAACACTGGGGCAAGGGCCAACTCTATGTCAACGGGCATGCAATGGGCCGTTTTTGGAGCATAGGTCCGCAACAAACGCTCTACATGCCCGGCTGCTGGCTTCGCAAGGGCGAGAACGAGATAATGATATATGATGTTGACGGTCCCAAGCAAGCCTTTGTATGGGGACAGGATAAACCCGAACTCGACATGTTGCAGTTGCCCAAGAGCCCCAAGCACAACTTGCCCGGCAACCGTCCCGACCTTAACTCGGCAACACCCGTATGCGCCATCACCCTCGAGGGTCACGACTGGCAGAAGTTTGGCTTCGCGACACCCGCCACTGGCCGTTACCTCGCGATAGAGTTCACTGGTGCTGATGAGGCTGCGCTGGCCGAACTGTACTTGCTTGGTGGCGATAACCAGCGCCTGCCACGCGAGAACTGGGCGGCACACTATGCCGACAGCGAACTCCTCAGTGGCAACCACACACTTGATAAGGCATTTGACTTGCAGGAAAGCACTTGGTGGATTACCGAGCCTGGCTCAACCGCTCCACATCTCATCGTCATCGACCTGGGCGAGAAGACCACCGTCACCGGCCTCGACATCCTCCCCACCAAGACTAGAGCACCTCAGTCGATGCGTGTCTTCGTCTACTGACCTTAACTGAATGGACTGAAAGAAATTATAATAATTAAAATTATTTTTCGTCTTCTATGTGGTTGTTAGGACTGAAAATCGAGATTCAATGCATTAAGGCTTTACATTTAACTTTTTGCGATAGCAATAATTAATTTTAATTTCTTTTAAATTCTGTCAGTGAAATAGTCTCGTAAATAATAAGTAACTTTGTAGAATAAAACATAAACCATTCTATATTATGAAACGAATTTTATCTATTGCCCTTGCTGCCATCGTGCTTGCTATGGGCGCACACGCACAAAAGTTTGCTATTCTTAGCGATATTCACGTTACTCCTTGCAATGCCAACGAGGCTCAACTCCGTAAGGCTGTGGCCGAGATTAACGCTAGCGATGCCGATGCTTGCATCATGACTGGTGACCTTACCAATGAGGGTAGCGACGAGCAGCTGCTCAATGTCAAGTCGATCTTTGACAAGGTGACAAAGCCTTTCTATATCATCCCTGGTAACCACGAGAGCACTTGGAGCCAGAGCGCTTGCAAGACCTTCTGCGACCTGTGGGGACAAGACCGTTTCGTCTTTGAGATGGGTGACCTGCTGGTTGTGGGTATGAACTGCGGCCCGTTCATGAAGATGGGCGACGGCCATATCAAGCAAGAGGATCTCAT
>JAGHTV010000430.1 GCA_018065165.1 Candidatus Sodaliphilus fimicaballi
ATAATAGTATCGCTGGTGGCGCTCAGCATGGGTGCTGCCCGCATTCACGATGCCATAAAGCACGACATCAATGTGGCTGCTGCCAACAACCACGAGTATCCCTTCCTTACAACTACTCCGCCTGTCGAGACTCCTGCCCCTGCCGGCTACGTGCCCTTCTACTTGAGTCACTACGGTCGCCACGGCAGTCGTTGGCTCATAGGCTACGGCCAGTATGACAGCGCCATCAAGCAACTGGAGTGTGCCCAGCGCAACGGTCATCTCACCAAGCTTGGCGAGGAGACGCTTGCCACACTGCGCTTGATACGCGCCAATGCCGAGGGCCACAGTGGTGCCCTGTCGCAAAAGGGTGCCCACCAACATCAGGCCATAGCAAACCGCATGTTCAAGAAGTACCGTGCCATCTTTGCCGGTCATGCTACCGTCGACGCCAAGTCGACCATAGTGAAGCGTAGCATCGAGTCGATGGACAACGAGCTCGCTACGCTCAAGCAACTCAATCCCGAACTCAACATCGTGCGTGCCGAGGGCAAGGAGAACATGTGGTTCCTCAACTATACCGACTCGGTGGCCATTGAGTTTCGCAAACCCATACGTGCCGACCTCAAGAAGACTATGGACGAGCGTCTGGACACACGCCGCTTCATGGCTCAGCTGGTCGATGACGCACAGTTTGTGGCCGACAGCATTGATGCTCCCACGTTCATGAACAACATGTGGGCCATAGCGAGCAATCAGCAGAGCGAGTACACCGATGTGTCGCTTTACCACCTGTTCAAGCCCGAGGAGACTTTCCCCATTTGGGAATACTACAACCTGGTGTGGTACACTGGCTACGGGCCATATGCTCCCGTTAAGGGTCGAGGCATGTACTCGCAGGCCAACCTGTTGCAGGATTTCATCGACCGTGCCGATGAGGCGATTGCTGGCAACGGTACTGCTGCCAATCTGCGATTTGGTCACGACACTGTGGTGATGCCGCTTGTAGCCCTCATGGGCCTTGACGGCTATGGCGAGGAGACTGCCGACATCGACTCGGTGGCATCGTTCTGGGACTACGGCAAGGCCATACCTATGGGAGCCAATGTGCAGCTAGTGTTCTACCGCAATGCCAGCGGCGATGTGCTGGTAAAGGCATTGCTCAACGAGCGCGAAGTATCGCTGCCACTCACGCCTGTAGCTTATCCCTACTATCGCTGGGCCGACGTGCGTGCATATTTCATGTCGCGCACCATAGTGCCAGCACTGTAAAAATCCTAGAAAACCTAGATAGCCTAGATAGCTTAGAAGGCTTAGAAAGCCTAGATATTCTAGAAAATCTAGAATTTCTAGATAAAATTATTAATTCAGTGTAGTTTTTAGTCACCTCTTGCGTCTAATGGACAAAACAACAACACAACGACAATGAACAATCAAGAACAACAATTCACACAAATTGTGCGAGAACACAAGAGCACCATCTACTCGGTGTGCTATATGTTCTCAAAGGATCAGGACGAAGTCGACGACCTGTTCCAGGAGGTGCTCATCAAGTTGTGGCAAGGTTTTGACAAGTTTGAGGGACGCAGCAGCCTGCGCACCTGGGTTTATAAGGTGAGCCTCAACACTTGCATCTCCATCGACCGCAAGAAGAAGAGCCGTCCCACACAGACCATCCTCGAGGGCGTTGACCTCTTTGACGATAGCGACACCGACAACCGTCAGCTCGACATGCTGCATGGCCGCATCACACAGTTGCCCCCATTTGACCGCGCAATAGTGCTGCTGTGGCTCGAGAGCATGAGCTACGACGAGATAGGAGCCATTGTGGGCATCTCACCCAAGAATGTTTCGGTGAGGCTATTCCGCATCAAGGAGCAGCTCAAGAAGATGTCAACTCCGGCAAAATCTTAATTAATCACATTTCTAACAACAAAACACTACACAAAACAATGGAAGACTTTAGCAACACATCATTAAACAACAATAACGACGAATTGGACGCTATGCGCTTGCAACTGGCTGAGCTCAAGAACCGCATCGAACGCAACACCGAGCTCAACGAGAAGCACATGATGAGTGCCATCAAACGCAAGATGCGTGGCGTGCATCGCAGCATATACAGGGTGATCATTATGGGACTCGTTGCCATACCTCTGTGGGGACTCATAGGCTATGTGTGGAACCTGCCATGGTACTTTACTGCATTCACCATAGTGATGCTTAGCTGTTCGATGATTGCCGACTATATCATCAACCACGTGGATGTGGATCACATGACCGACAACATGACCGATACTGCTCGCAAGTTGGTTAAGATGAAGAAATATCGCTTGCGTCAGGAGTTCATCGCATTCCCAGTGCTCACAGGCTGACTGGCATGGTTCATATGGGAACTGCATCGCACTGGCCTCGACAAAGACTTGGTTCTGGGCATGAGCACGGGAGCAGTGATTGGAGCCGTGATAGGTGCTTGCATAGGCCTGCGCATCTTCTTCAACCTGCAGAAGGCTAACGACGAGATGCTTGACCAAATCAAGGAACTTGAAGATTAACAGTTTTCTTAGTCGTAAAAAGAAAATAATTAATTTAATTTTGGGGCGATGGCCCTTAAACATAAGTGGGCTTTGCCCACAAAATATTAAACCGTGAAATTTAATATTTTCGCCCAGAGGGCGTTATTTTCCCTTAACCTAATCTTTATTTTCTTTTTACCGTATACAACTAGATTAAACTTTTCTCTAAATTTATAGTCTCTATTGTGAGCTTTTTATTAAAAAGGCTTGCAATAGAGATAACTTTTTGATAAAAAGTTGTATCTTTGCGTGTTGAATATTAATAAAAATAAGAATAAAGATGAAGAAAATTATCATTTCAGCATTAGCAATGCTTGTTGCCGTGTGTGCAATGGCACAAAGTGTAAATGTAACCGAGGGTAAGAAACTGTATGACGCTGAGCGTTACGACAAGGCTCTGCCATACCTCATCAAGGCTGTTGCCGAGGGTGATGTTGATAGCAAGGCTCGCCTGGCTACTATGATTTTCACTATGCAGGTGCCCATGTACAGCATGGACCGCGACCAGGCAATGCGCATGCTCGACGAGGCTGTTGAGGCTGGTTCTGTATTTGCACTCGAGCGTAAGGGCTTCTGCACACTCAATATGGGTAACGACACCAAGGAAGACAAGCAGAAGGGGCTCGACCTGCTCATTGAGGCAAGCGAGAAGGGTAGTGCCGACGCTTCGTTCAACCTGTTCAAGGTTTACCGCGATGGTATCAAGACCTATAGCGACGGTGAGGTTTGTGTAGCTCAAGACGAGGCTAAGTCTCTTGAATACATCACTAAGGCTGCCGAGCAAAACGGTCTCGAGGGTGCTGCTTATGTAGGCTGGTTTATCCTCGAGGGTACTCACGGCTTTGACAAGAACGCCGAGGAAGGTGCCGACTACATTCTCAAGGCTTGGGACTTTGACAACCGCATCTTTGCTGGCAACTGCCTGGAGCCCGGTCGTGCTCTGGTAAAATACCTTGAGGCTAACGGCAAGGCAACTACTGCCGCTCCCATCAAGGCCCTGCTCAAGAAGTATCATCCCACTGAGTACTAATCAACTATGATGAAGTATTATATCGCCGAGAATGGCCAGCCTGCTGGACCATTTGACTATGACGAGCTGGTGAAGCACGGTCTCACCGTGAACTCGCTGGTGTGGAACGACTCGCTAGTGGGTTGGACCAAGGCGGGTGAGGTTCCCGAACTCGACAAACTGCTCACAGGTGGCGTCACTGCCACTGCCGCTCCTGCTGCTCAAGAACCTGCTGCACAGGAACCCGTGAGCCCCGAGGTTGAGGCTGCTTACGCTCCTCAAGAACAAGCTCAACAGAGTGCCTACGCTCCCCAAGAGCCCGAGGCTGCCTACGCTCCACAGGAACCTGTAGCCGAGCAATCGCCCTATGCTCCACAAGGCGAGGAGACTGTAGTAGCTGCCGCTGCTACACCCAAGGAGGAGCCACAGGCTCAACCTGCTCAGGACGCACCACAGCAGCCCTATGCTCAACCGCAGTATGAAGAGCCCCAGCAACAGCCATATGCTCAGTCACAATACATCCAGGGATATCCACAGCAGCCTTACGGTCCCCAACAGGCTTATGGCCCTCAGCAAGTGCCCATGGCTCCCCCTGTGACCAACAAGACGATGTCTATTATCATCACGATAGTTAGTTGGTTGTGCTGCTGCAATGTTGTAAGCGGTGTATTGAGCGTTATTGCCATTGTCAAGGCGTCAAATGCAAATTCGGCATTCTATCGCGGCGACCGCATTACGGCCGAAACCGAGGCCGAGTCGGCCCGCAAGTTGTCGCTCTATGCGCTTATTGCTTTGCTGGTACTTCCCGTCATAGGATTTATCATCATGCTCTTTACCCCCGAGGCTAGCGATGCCCTCACCTCTAGTCTCAACGATGTGAGCAATATGTAAAGGGTTAATAGGTTAAAGGGTTAATCGAACAATCGATTCTTCAAGTAATTGAAATTTCGAGATATCGAAGCATCGATAATTCGACAAATCGAGTCCTCGATAATTCGACAATTCGAGCCCTCGATAATTCGAGCCCTCGAGCAAAATAGCAAAACCCGGCTTGCCGTTTGGCGAGCCGGGTTTCGTTTTGTTATCGTTAGCGTTAGCATTAGCATTAGCATTAGCGTTTGCATAGTTCCTGCCTTATAAACCCCAAGAACACAATAAATAATATTAATTATTTTAATTTCTTTCAGTTCATTCCTGTTAGCGTTAGGGTTTACGTTAGCGTTAGCGTTTATTATTCCTTGATGCCGTAGAGCAGGTCGCCTGCGTCGCCCAGGCCGGGTACGATGTAGCTGTGGGCGTTGAGCACGTGGTCAAGGTCGCAAGTCCACACGGTAGTCTTGTCGGCGGGGAAGTGCTCCTTGACGTACTCGATAGCCTGGTCGCTGGCAATCACGCTCACAACATGAATATGGGCGGGAGTGCCCTTGGCCAGCAGCGCCTCATAGGCAACAGCCATCGAGCGGCCTGTAGCCAGCATAGGATCGGCCATGATGAGAGTTTTACCCTCGATGCTGGGGCTTGCCAGATACTCGGTGTAAATGTCAAATTCGTCACTGCCGTCGCGGTACTTGCGATAGGCCGATACAAATGCGTTCTCGGCATTGTCGAGATAAGAGAGCATACCCTCGTGGAAGGGTAGGCCTGCACGCATCACTGTGGCCAGTACCACCTTGTCGTCGATGGTGCGAGTGTCAGCAACAGCAAGGGGGGTCTCGGTCTTGGTGTTGGCAAAGTGCAGATATTTAGAGATTTCGTATGCACAGATTTGACCAAGACGCTTCACATTGGTGCGAAAACGCATGCGGTCTTGCTGGATGTTCTTGTCACGCAGTTCGCTCATGTATTGAGCTACGAGTGAGTCTTGCTCACACAGGTTTATTATCTTCATAGGATAGTATATGTTAATGTTTTCGTTTCTTGCCTTATTGTATGTAACCATCGTTAAAACGATGGGCTCTAGCCACTCGCCCTTTAAAGGACGAGCACATAGCCGTTAGCGTTAGCGTTTACGTTAGCGTTCGTGTCAAAATGCTAATGCTTCGCTCACGGTCGCTAGTGAGTTGTGCTCGCAGTTCCTCGATGCTGCCCATCTTGAACTCCAGACGCAGGAACTTGACAAACTCCAGCGTTATGGGCATGCCGTAAATGTCGTCGTCAAAGTCAAATATGTTGACCTCGATGCTCAATTGTGTGCCGTTGTCCAGGGTGGGACGGTTGCCCACATTGAGCATGCCTTGCATGCGCTTGCCTGCCACCTCAACCATCACCGCATAGGCACCTGTGTGAGGCAGGATGATGAGCGGGTCGAGCTTGCCCACATTGGCCGTTGGGAAGCCTATGCCACGGCCGTTGTGAAAACCATGTACCACCTCGCCTGTCAAGCGATAAGGACGACCCATGCAGTTGCAGGCGTCATCGACCTTGCCAGCAGCGATGAGCCCTCGCACAATGGTCGAACTCACAGGAGCATATTCGCCCAGATACTCGGGAGCCTTCATTACATCTATGCCCAGAGTCTTGCCGTGCTCAACATAGGTGGCAAATGTGGCGTCGCGGTCGTGCCCAAATCGGTGATTGTAGCCCACGATGAGTGCTGCAATGCCGTAGTGCTCTTGCATGTAGCGCATAAACTCCAGGCTCGAGTGGGCGGCGAGCTCGGGAGTGAAGTTGAGCACGATAATGTAGTCAGGCTCAAACTGCTTGAGAGTCTTGATGCGTTCGTCC
>JAGHTV010000009.1 GCA_018065165.1 Candidatus Sodaliphilus fimicaballi
CTGGTGCACTG
This sequence comes from Candidatus Sodaliphilus fimicaballi, assembly GCA_018065165.1. Lineage (GTDB taxonomy): Bacteria > Bacteroidota > Bacteroidia > Bacteroidales > Muribaculaceae > Sodaliphilus > Sodaliphilus fimicaballi. The sequence goes on from JAGHTV010000009.1 coordinate 12, forward strand.
CTCATTGGTATCCTCGTTACAGCCGCAGTGGGTATCCCTCTGGGCGTAACAAGTTGCAAGGCCGTTGTAGCAGCGCCCCCCAGCCTGGCTCCCATCTTCTGCCAGTTTGAGTGGAGCAACGTGCTCAGCATCGACATGGCCGTTTGCGTCTTGACATTCCTGTTCATTGATATGTTTGACACCATTGGCACACTCATCGGTGTGAGCAACCGTGCTGGTATGGTCGACGACGAGGGTAACATACCTCGCCTCAAGCAAGCTTTCATGGCCGACTCTATAGGTACAGCCGTGGGTGCAGTGCTGGGTACAAGTACCGTTACAACCTATGTCGAGAGCGCTTCGGGCGTGAACATTGGTGGCCGCAGTGGTGCCACAGCGGCTACTACAGCATTGTGCTTCCTCGTTGCCCTGTTCCTGGCTCCGCTGTTCCTCGCTATTCCCGCACAGGCTACAGCTCCCGCCCTGGTACTCGTGGGTGTAATGATGATGCACGACATACGCAAGATCCACTTCAACGACTACATCTCAGCTATCCCCTGCTTTGTATGCATCGCCCTGATGCCCCTTACCTACTCAATCTCTGACGGTATCCTCCTGGGTCTCATCACATGGGTACTGCTTCACCTGTGTTCAGGTCACCACAAGGAGCTCAATGTGGGTAGCATCATACTTGCAGTGCTGTTTATACTTAAGTATGCCTTCCTTTAATAATATGTAGTAAATAAAATTATAACAAACATAAAAACATCAAGACTAATGAAGAAGTTATTATCAGCAATCTTTGCCCTCGCAACAGTGATGACGGCAAGCGCACAGTTCAACCTGCAACTGCACTACGACCTGGGCCGCACATTAAACGATACCAAAGAACTCAATCGTCAACTCTTTACAACCACAGCCGAGTTCTTCCGTGCCGACCGACTTGGTAGCACATTCCTCTTCATCGACCTTGACTACAAGGGCAAGAGCGAGAACAACGATGGCGTGCTGGGCGCATACTGGGAGGTAGGTCGCGACTTCACCTTCTACAAGCTCAAGAACACTAACAGCAGCCTCACTGCTCACGTTGAGTACGACGGTGGTTGCAACGTGAGTTCAGGTCCCTTCCAGCAGGCATTGCTCGCTGGTCCCGCTTGGCAATGGCACAGCAACGACTTCAGCAAGACTTTCACATTCCAGACTCTGTACAAGCAGTTCCTCAAGCATGGTACCAACGAGGCTCACGCAAGCTTCCAGACAACAGCTGTGTGGGGCATCACATTTGCTCAAGGCCTGTGCACATTCAGCGGCTTTGCCGACCTGTGGTATGGCTACATTCCCGACTTTGACGCTAATGGACAAAAGAAGGGCATGGTATTTCTCACTGAACCCCAATTCTGGGTTAATGTCGTGGGCAAGAATCGCCAAAGTGACAAGCTGAGCATCGGTACCGAGATCGAGATGAGCAACAACTTCATTTGGGCAACCGATGGCGACGACATGTTCTTTGTAAATCCCACCCTTGCAGTAAAATACACATTCTAACACCGCAAAAGCCTTGTCAAGACACCCTTGACACAGCAATGCAGATACCAACCCAGGGCATTCGCCCTGGGTTTTTGTTTGGAACATGCTACTATTTTCAATAAATTTGCAACCGCAAAGATTTTTTTCGAAAAAGTGATGACGCATTTTGAGTAGTTGTGTATTTATATTGCAGAAACAACAAAACAAAATGCAATGAACGATGAACTGAATTCATATTACAATAAATTCGCTCCATAGAG
>JAGHTV010000412.1 GCA_018065165.1 Candidatus Sodaliphilus fimicaballi
TCTGCTTGATGCGGATGGGAAAGTCAGGGTGAATACATGCCTTCTCGCAGGGAGCATCACAATCGGCACACATATCCTCGTTGAGAAACATGCCCACACAGTAGTTGTTCTCAAACTTGTGTGCTCGCACGCCACGAGCAGGATCGTTGCCACGAGGACATGCTGCTGTACAAGGTGCATCGTGGCACACTAAGCAACGGGTAGACTCAAAATGCTTATCCATATCTTTTACTTACTTTGTTCAACTTAAAAAACTTCGTGGCGGCAGGCATATCACCTCACTAGCACTTTCTTGCCATTGACGATGTAGATGCCGGGAGAAGTGATGCGGTCGAGCTTCATGCCTCTCAAGTCAAAAATGCCTTCAACGGCCTTATTCTTGGCGGGAAATTGTTCGTTGAGTATGTCGGTAATCTCGGTAATGATGTTCTCTGAGTGAATAAACGTCATCTCTTCGATTGCAGCAATAGGATATTCCATTGAACCTGCGGTACCCGACAAAACAAGAGTTTCTCCGTCATCTTTATATGATATCTCGGGCGATGTAATAAATTGTGCACTAACGATCGGATTAGGGAAATAACCTTCTTTAAACTTGAGACACAAAGCATTTATTGGTTTGTCTTCGGCTACAGCCGATGCACACATGAGTATGCACACTGCTGCAAATATTATTCTCTTAATCATAGTTTCTGTTATTTAGTATTATTTTTTCTTAGTGAAGACGGGGCGCACGGGTTCGCCATTATGACGGTACATCGCCGGGTCGATTTGACGCCTCTTGGCCCAAAGTTGCAGTGACTGGCATTTTCTGTATCCACCACTGTCAGCGAATGTTGTACTATAATTGGCCAGCCAATAGTCCGTAGCCGTATTAGAATATATAGTGTGGTTGATGTAGCCTGAAATGGGGAGGAAAATGCTCTTGTCAGTGTATCCTTCGATCATGCTTGTTACCAGATAACCTGCCATGCCTGTTCCTTCAAAATCCTCAAAATATGACCAGTAGCAGTTGTCCATCAACTCCTGCATTTCGTCGAGGGTGGGTATGCGCCACTCACCGCCCCAGTTTACATGGGCAGCGTCATATTCAGGCTTCAAGAGCAAGGTCTCTTTGTCATAAGGAAGAACACTCCATTCATGTTGATCATGATACTGGCCATCATCTCCCTTGGTAGCGTTCCAATAAGTTTCAGCACTGTAGCCAAATTGCATGGCTTTTTTCCACTCAACCTTAAACTCGGGTTTATAGGTGATTGAAGTGTAGTGGGGAGAAGTCTCGCCCCAGCCAAAGAGATCACCGGGTTCAGTAGGTTCTGTGGCTCCCACATTGCAAGTAGCCCACATAGTGCCTGAGGGAAGTCCCAGGTCGACGTACTCATGAGTTTCCTGAACCCATGTAACCCTAGAGTTAGCACCTACAGTAAATTCCTGTAATGTACCATCCATTGACTGTACATTCATTTTTGTGGTAGTTACGCTTTGTGCCCATGCACCCATGGCCACTGTGAACAGTGCAGCCATTGATAATAATTTTTTTGTCATAATCTTATGTTGTTTTATTTAGTTATTTTTTACTTATCCAGTGAGAACTCGTAGTGGTGATCGTAGTCCTCGCGTATTGTAACCCACAACTTGCGAGCCTTGATGTCATATACACTATTGTGTGTTGTGTACCACAGTTTCCACTCGGGCTTATACTCGCCAGTTTCCTTGTAGTGCTTGAAGTTCTTGAAAGACTCCTGAAGTCCTGCGTCGGCAAGGATAGAGTCAACAGGAGTGTCGATGGTGAAGTTGTTGCCACCCAGGAACTCAGTCTTCCAGAAATGTTTAGTCTCAGGATCGTAAGACAGTGAGTAGCGTACGCGCTTCATCAGGTTCCACATGCCTTGCATTGACTCACCACCCTCGGCATAGTTAGCCTTGAGAATTTCGTAGCGCTCAACGCCGTCGCTCTTGGGAGACAGTTTATCGCTGTTAACGAAGAAGTTGGTCAAGATATTCTGTTCCTTAACAACAACCTTGTTGCCAATGAACTCAACTACTACAGTCTTATCGGGGTCACCTATCATGTAGTGAAGGTCAAAGCCACCCATGTTCATACCGGTAACATTGTGATTGTTGATGAACTCGATAGCTTGGTCTACATTAGCGCAGTTGTCGAGCAAGGCGCGAAGCAGGAATGTGCCGCAGATTTCAGGTTTGTCAGGGTTAGGTGATGTGTGTAATTCAGTAGCGTCTTCAGTAGATACGACATTCACATTGCAGAACAGGCCAGCATCGTTGATACCATCAAACATGCCCCAGGGAATCAATTCTATCATCTCCTTAGATAAGCCAGAGTCAACTTGCTCATCGGTCATCTGGAACAGACGAGAAACACCAATAGATGCATGGCGACCTTCCTTAGCTGGGGTTTTAACGATAAACTCTGATACCTCATTTACAAAGAAGTCAAGATTGCGACCGTAGAAATTGCCATTACGTACCGATGAGCATGCAAATTCAGCCATAGCCTCATTGAGCATCTCATTGGGAGCATTCTCGGCATATTTGTCAATTGTTATTTCATAGAGGTGA
>JAGHTV010000501.1 GCA_018065165.1 Candidatus Sodaliphilus fimicaballi
ACTGCTATTGAGAACAATGGTGACTTGGTAATGGTTGCCGATGTCAATCATCCTGACTTGGCAACTGTGCTTAAAATGACCGAGGCGCGCATTCGCATGGCAATTGTAGTCAATGATGACTATATGCAGGCACTTGCCGATGGTACTAAATATAGCATAGACGACAATGAGGTTGATATCGAAGCTCTGGAACACATGATGTCGCGTTGTAGCATCTTGTTTAGCAATGTTACATATATGCCTTACTCGTGCCGTGAAATCGTTTATGTTCCTCTTACCGATTATATTGTTGATTCAGTTGATGACAAGTCTTTTGACTTGGCGTCATTCAAGCAGGCCTGTGACAGTTATCGCTCTAGCAAGGTTGCGACCTTAAGTGAAGTGTCAAACCAATTATTTGCTATGGCACAGGAAACATCAGGCATAGAAGCCGACTTGCTGAAATCCATAGGTGAAAATACAATTAAGGACTTGCCCTGTTACATAATCGCTAGCGATTGTGACGCCTTGTCGCAAAACTTGGGACTGCAACCTGATGCCGACGAAACAGCAGAGTTGTTGAAACAGATTCGTGAGGTATGTGACTATATTTTAGAATATGCCCCGGGTGCTAAGATTGGACGCAATGTTGAGCACAAGAATTTGTGTCTCAAGGTGTGGCGTAATCAGTGCGATGTCTTGAGCATGAATCGTGATAGGCAAGGAAAATCGAGTCAGCATTATATGGCCGACGAGGAACACATCCTTAAGCGTCCACTCGTTCTCGAGGCCGACGTCGTAAGATTCCAAAACAAGAAGGATAAATGGATTGCATTTATTGGACTTATCGATGGCCGTCCATACGAAATATTTACTGGTATTGCCGACGACGAGGAGGGCATCTTCTGCCCCAAATCGGTTAACAGTGGCAAAATCATCAAGGCAGTTGACGAGAATGGTCAGAAACGATACGACTTCCAGTTTATTAACAAACGCGGTTTCAAGACAACCATTGAGGGACTTTCAGAGAAGTTTAACCCCGAGTACTGGAACTACGCAAAACTCATCTCTGGTGTATTGCGATATGGTATGCCCATCGACCAGGTTGTGAAACTTGTTAGCAGCCTTGAACTTGATCTCTCAATCAATAACTGGAAATCAGGCGTAGTAAAAGCCCTCAAGAAGTATCTGCCTAACCCTGACCCTGAGGCGTAAATTTAATGAATTAATAGAACCATTTATTATTGGCTAAGTATAACAAAATAAGGTGTGACTCAAAGGGTCACACCTTATTGCTTTATGGGATTGTCGTGTTGTTACTTGATAACTTTAACAGCACTCTTGCTGCCGTCAACATACTTGGTAACTACGATGTTACCACCCTCAAATGGAGTTGCCCTCTCGATACCTGCTACATTGTAGTAAGTAACGCTCTTAACTGACTTGCCAGTGTTGATATCGTCAACGCCAGTGATGATGATGTCGTCGAGTGAAGCTGTTTGCTCCTCGTTGTTGTAGTGAACATACTTCAAGTCGTCGAAGTAAATGTCACCTTCCCAAGCGATCTCGGGGAAGTCAGGATCTTCGTCCTCGAAGTCGGCAACATAACCCTTCCACAGCCAGAATGCGTCATACTTCCACATGCCTTCTACCATGGTCTTCTCGCCTGATACGATTGAGCATTCCTGGTGATTTACATCCCAGCAAACATTCTCCCAACCACGGTGGATTTGTTGCTTAGTGTAGCGCTTAACTGATGCACCATCATTGCGCATGCGCAGACCGTGACCTACATACATGTTAGAACCGTCACCATATACATATGCTTGGATAACTGCATCGGTTGAATTAGCCGATGTCAGGTATGAACCATTATCGGTTGCCTTGCAGTAAACGCGGAGGCCCCAATAAGCATCGTTAGTC